>CAZKWG010000529.1:0-5952 GCA_964556105.1 uncultured Enterobacterales bacterium
CGGACCTGCCAGACGGTGACGTGTCCATCGTCCCCGTAGGTCATGGCGCGGCCGCCGCCAGGGCTCACCATCAGCCGCGTGGCGCCCGAGCGCGGCACCACCTGTGGCACGAGGTGGACCTCATCGGTAATATCTGGGGTGGATTTCTCGGCAGGCCTCGGGCCGCCCTCGGACGAGGCGCGGTGGGCGCAGGCGAGGCTGAGCGCCAGGATCAGGGTGCGCATTCATCGCCTCCCAGGTCCGGCCCGCCCGCCAGCGCCGGGTGGCGGTAGCAGCACAGCGTCTCCGGGCGCTCCTCGGCGCCGAGGCGACGGAACCGTGCGCCCACGGGGCTCCCGCTCCAGACGACCTCGCGCTCGGGATCGATGAGCAGAGCCTTGCCTTCGGCGAGCCAGAGCACGTCGCCGACCTGGGCTCTGGCGCAAGGGCGGCAGCCCTTGGGGGGCTGGCTGGGCGGCGTCGGCGGGAGGCAGGCCCGCGCGAAGGCGGCGTCGATGGGGGCCACCGCGCCCAGCGAGCTGTCCCTGACCGCCTTCAGGAGGCGCTCCAGCGGCGGCTGAGAGGCCGCCCGCAGGATCAGGGGCTCCAGATCAACGGCGACGCGCGGGGGCGTCTCCCGCAGCGTGCACTCGCTCAGCGCGGGCTCCTCGGCGACCTGGATGGTCATCCTGCTCGTCACGACCCGCGCGTCGTCGATGTCCTGATCGCCGAGGTGCCCGGCGAGAGCCTCGTCCTCGCGCCCGGCGACCACGAGGTGCCGGTCTGGTCCGCCCGCGGCGTCGGCGACGAAGACGGTGTCGGGATCCAGCAGGGTGTGGGCGTTCGCGGGCAGCTGGGGGCTCAGCGCGCTGCGCGGCAGCGTGAGCTCCTGCAGCGGAGGGTCGTCCTCGTAGTAGAGCCCGCCCTTGAGGAAATAGCTCTTGTTCGATCGGTTCTCCACCTGCACCATCCAGCGTTGGCCCGGACGGAGCACCGTCCTGTCCTCGGTGCAGGCGGGCAGGACGGCCCTGGTGTGCGCGTCCACGAGCCTGAGGACCAGCGTCTCTCCTGTGGCCCTGACTGTGACCTCTGACCAGCGCCTCGCGTCCGCGCGCTGAATCTGGCCCAGCGCGTGGACAGGACCAAGATCCGGCCGCAGGGCGACGCGCAGATCATCGCCTTGGAAGACCGGCCTCTGCGCATCATCGCTGCGCCTGACCACCGCGTCCTGCGTCTCCCGAAACACGGTTCTCCAGGTGGCGCCCGACGCGCTGGCCTGGCGCAGCGCCGTCAGCAGCGCCTCTGTGAAGTAGCCATGCCCCCCCACAGCGGGCTCGAGCGCATCGGTCCCGTCCTCCGCCGCGGCCAGCGAGAGGACGCCCGGCTTCAGGGCGCCCTGAGGCCGAGGGGTCTCGTCGCTGACCTGGGGCGGCGGGCGCTGCGCGTCCGGTGACGACAGCTCGCGCACACGGGGCAGCGAGCGCGACCGGGTGCCCCCACGGGCCGAGGTCCCCGAGCTGCAGGCGTCGAAGAGCAGCGTGACCTTGCTCGTCTTCTCCTGCAGCGCCGCGATCCAACCCGCCAGCGTGTCGTCGATGAGCTGGGTCTCGGGATCCATCGTCGAGTCCCAGAAGACCAGGGTCCCATCGTAGCCGTCGGGCTCGTCGAGCAACCGCTCCGTGTTGAAGTCCGACCTCTCGTCTTCGGAGGAGGGTCGGCTCAGGTCATAGGTCGCGGCCCCATGGCCGGCGAAGTAGAAGATCGCCTCGTCGCCAGCGGCCGCCCTGCCGGTGAGCGCCTCCTCGAAAGCGCGCTTTACGTCCGCGCGTGTGGCCTCTCCACCCACCAGAAGGCAGACGTTCTCGACGGGCACGCCGTAGCCCTCCCTGGCCCCTGGGTCGGTCAGCAGCGCGTAGAACGCCTCGGCGTCTCTCGCGGCGCCCATGAGGTCGGGGACGTCCTCGTCCGCGTAGTCGGAGATCCCGACGACCAGCGCCAGAACGCGCTGTCCGGGCTCACCCTGGGCCTCGCCCAGAGGGCAACGCGAGAAAGGCAGCGGCTTCTTCTGTTGCTCCTGCAGCTCCGGCCGAGGACAGGCGAGCAGGAGCAGGCCGGCCGCCAGGAGGGCGCGAAGGGATCGGTCCGTCGAGCGTCGCGAGCGTGCCACCGTTCACCCGTCGGAAGAGAAGCCCGCATCCTACTCCAACGGCCTGGGTGCGCCTACGGGCTGTGATAGAATGACCCCTATGGCGCGACTTCAGGACCCCAGCGGGCAGCCCATCGTCCTCCGTCAACATCATCTTGTCGGTCGGTCGCGCGCGATGCACACGGTCGTGCCGTCCGCGGACGTCTCCGCCCAGCACCTCGCGATCATCTGGAGCGGCCAGGACTGGATCGTCCGCGACCTGGGCAGCCGCAACGGGACCTGGCTGGACGGGCGCCGCCTCGGCACCGGGGAAGAGGCGCCGCTCAGGACCGGCGCCGTCCTGGAGCTGGGGGGCTCCAACGCCCGCTATACCTTCGCCGACGACGGCCCGCCCGCGCCGCGCGCGGCCAGCGCCAACGAGGAGGTCGTGGGCTCCCACGAGCTGCTCGCCATCCCCTCCCCGGACGAGCCGCTGGCGGTCGTGTTCCTGGACACGGCGGAGGGCTGGCGGATGAGCATGGACGACCAGACCGTCGCCGTGACGGATGGTCAGGAGATCGGGGTGGGGGGGCAGACCTGGCGCCTCTCCTTGCCGAGCGGGGTGGACCGCACGGTGGAGGCGCGCCAGAGCCGCTCGATCGCCAGCGCGCTCAGCCTGCAATTCCGGGTCACGGCCGACGAAGAGTTCGTCGAGGTGACCGTCATCGTCAACGGGCGCCCGCACAAGCTGCCCGGCAGGTCCCACCACTACCTGCTGTTGACGCTGGCGCGCGCGCGGCTCAAGGACACCGACGCGACGCCGCTGGACCGCGGCTGGGTCTACTCCGACGACCTGATGAAGGGGCTGCGGCTGAGCAGCAACCAGCTCTATGTCAGCCTGCACCGGGCGCGCAAGGAGGTGGAGGCGCTCGGCGTGCCCGACGGCTGGCAGCTCATCGAGCGCCGGCCCACCACCCACCAGCTCCGGCTTGGCCCCAGGGAGGTGCAGGTCGAGGTGATCTGAGGCACCCCGGCCCGGCACGGCCCGCGCTCCTCGCCCGTCAGTACCGGTAGCCCGTCGGCGTCAGCTTCCACATCTGGCCGCTGTACGAGCCGCCGTTCGCCAGCTGCAGCTTGTTGTTGGTCCCGTCGTTGACCACGTCCAGCGACTTGCAGGGTCCCTGCCAGGCCGTCGTCAGGCGGTAATAGCCGCCGCCCAGATCGCTGATCTTCCACATCTGGCCGGAATAAGAGCCCGTGTTGGCGAGCTGCAGCTTGTTGTTGGTCCCGTCGTTGACCACGTCCAGCGACTTGCCGTCGCCCTGCCAGGCCGTCGTCAGACGGTAATAGCCGCCGCCAATCGGGGTGATCTTCCAGAGCTGGCCGGAGTAGGCGCCGGTCGCCGCGAGCTGCAGCTTGTTGTTGGTCCCGTCGTTGACCACGTCCAGCGACTTGCCGTCGCCCTGCCAGGCCGTCGTGAGCCGATAGTACATCTTGGGGTCCAGGCTGAGGGCGGCGCTCGTCTCGGGCGCGCAACCTGGGCCCGCCGTCGCCGCGCTGCAGCTGGCCGACACGCTGGTCACCGTGTTCGTGACGTCATTGCAGCAGACGCCCTCGCCGACGACCTTGCCGCTCTGGTTCTTCAGCAGCCGGACACCCGCGCCGACGCCGTACTTGCTGACGCACATCTGGCCGCCAGACGTGCTGGCCGAGCAGCCGTCGAAACGGAAGCTCGCGTTGGGCGCGTCCGTCACGGTGACCGTCTTCCAGGTGCCCGCCCCGTGATCGCTGCGCGACATCCCGACGGAGTAAGTGCAGGTCTGGTTGTCGCCCGCGGTCGCGACCGCGGCGACGCCGCCCCCGAGCGCGGCGATCAGGCCGAGGATGGCGAGGGAGAGCGCGCCGGAGCGCGCAGGACGGACGGAGAGAGAGCGGGCCATGGTGCCTCCAGATGGTCGAGCGTTGGTTCCGCTCCGTGGGTCACACACCAGCAGCGTGGCGAGGAGCGTGAACCATCTTTAGCGGCCGGCTCCCCGGCTCGCCCTTACCGCACCTTTCGACAACTTACCGGACCTTACGGCAGCGGCTCCATGCCGCGCGCCGCGCGCCGGCGCTCAGGGGCCTTGACGGCATCAAGGGTAGATGATTATCTATGTAGACAATCATCTACCCACGGTGCGCCCATGACCCCCGAACAGATCGCCCAGATGGTGCTCTTCCTGAAGGCCATGGCCGACGAGAGTCGGCTACGAATCCTCGGTCTGCTGGCCACCGGCGAGCACGGCGTGGACGAGCTCGCCGAGCTGCTGGGCCTGCGCAGCCCGACGGTCTCCCACCACCTGACCCGGCTGCGCGAGGCGGGCCTGGTGAGCATGCGCGTCGAGGGGACCGCTCACCTCCATCGGCTGGAGGTCTCGCGGCTGCATGCGCTGGGCGAGGAGCTCTTCGCCCCCGGCGCCATCGCCACCATCCGCGAGGATCACGCGTCCGAGCGCTGGGAGCGCAAGGTCCTGTCCAGCTTCTTCGAGGGCGAGCGCCTCGTGGAGATCCCCGCCAGCCGGAAGAAGCGTGGCGTCGTCTTGCGTTGGCTGGCCGATCAGTTCGCCTTCGACCAGCGCTACCCGGAGCGCCAGGTCAACGAGATCATCCTGCGTCACCATCCCGACTACGCGACCCTGCGCCGCGAGCTGATCTGCGAGGGGCTGATGGCCCGCGAGGGTGGAATCTACTGGCGGCTGCCAGACGCCGTGCGCACATTCTCTGTGCACACTGGAGGACGCGATGCACTTCCGCCAACGACCCTGGACCCTGACGCTGCTGCTCACCCTCACGGCCTGCCAGGGCAAGGACGCTGAGGGCACCGACGACACCGGCCCGCTGGCGGAGCCGCCGGGCGAGCGGGTGGGCTCGGACAAGGCCCGCGACGAGGCGCCGGACGTGTCGGACGAGACCCTGGCGGCGCTGACCGAGGCCAACCGCGGCTTCGCGACGGCGATGTACCACGCGCTGAAGGAGGGCGACAAGAACCTGTTCTTCTCGCCGCACAGCATCTCCGTGGCGCTGGCGATGACCTGGGCCGGCGCCGCGGGCGACACCGAGACCGAGATGCAGAGCGCGCTCGGCTGGTCCCTGCTCGCGGAAGAGGACGTACACGCCGGCTTCAACGCGCTGGACCTCGCGCTGGACAGCCGCAGCGAGCTGCCCGAGGACACCGACGGCGACGGCTTCCAGCTCTCCATCGTCAACCAGACCTGGGGGCAGCGCGGCTTCGGCTTCGAGGACCCCTTCCTGGACGTGCTCGCCACGCAATACGGCGCGGCGCTCTACCTGCTCGACTTCCAGGCCGATCCCGAGGGCAGCCGGGAGGCCATCAACGACTGGGTCGAGGAGGTCACCGAAGACCGCATCGTGGACCTGCTCCCGGAGGGCGCGATCACCGACCTGACGCGGCTCGTGCTGGCCAACGCCATCTACTTCAAGGCCTCCTGGAGCCTGCCCTTCGAGCTCGCGGACACGGCGGACGGCACGTTCGTGCGCCTGGACGGGAGCGCCGTCACGGTGCCGATGATGAACGGCGTCCCCGAGACCGCCTACGCCTCCGGGGACGGCTGGGCCCTCGTCGAGCTCCCCTACGTGGGCGAGGAGCTCGACATGACCCTGATCGTCCCCGACGCCGGCCGCTTCGAGGAGATCGAGGCCGGGCTCGATCAGCCCTTCCTGGACGAGGCGCTGGCGGCGACGCGCGAGCACAGGGTGACGCTGTCCATGCCCCGCTTCTCGTTCAAGACCGAGGCGGATCTGGTGGACGGCCTCGTCGCGCAGGGCATGGTCCAGGCCTTCGACGCGGA
>CAZKWG010000530.1:0-5944 GCA_964556105.1 uncultured Enterobacterales bacterium
GCAGCGTGCCCTTCCCCGACGTGTACATCCACGCCCTCGTCCGCGACGAAGAGGGCCAGAAGATGTCGAAGACCAAGGGCAACGTGGTCGATCCGCTGGACGCCATCGGGCGCAACGGCGCGGACGCCTTCCGCATGACGCTGATCGCGCTGGCCGCGCAGGGCCGCGACGTGCTGTGGAGCGAGAAGCGCGTCGACGGCTACGTGAAGTTCCAGAACAAGATCTGGCAGGCCTTCCGCTTCACGATGATGCACGCCGAGGGCTACGATCCGGCCGCCCCGCGCACCTTTGGCCCCTATGACCACTGGATCCTCGCTCGCCTGGGCGAGGCCACCCGCCGCGTGCGCGAGGCGCTCGACAGCTACCGCTTCAACGAGGCGGCGGCGGAGATCTACCAGTTCACCTGGTCGGAGCTCTGCGACTGGTACATCGAGCTGTGCAAGCCCGCCCTCTACAGCGAGTCCGCGTCTGACGCCGAGAAGCAGGGCGCGCGCCACACGCTGATCGCCGTGATGAACGCGCTCTCTCGGCTGATTCACCCGATCATGCCCTTCCTCGGCGAGGAGATCTGGAAGCTCCTCCCGGGGACCGCGGGCAGCGTGTGCGTGGCGCGCTTCCCAAAGGCCGCCGACTTCCCCTCCGATCCGGCGGCCCTCAGCGAGGTCGCGGCCTTGCAGGCGGCGATCGTCTCCGTGCGGCAGATCCGCGCCGACATGGAGCTGTCGCCGCGCGAGCCGCTGGTGATGCGCATGGCCGATCCGAGCCTGCTCGCCCGACACGCGGGAGCGCTCAGCGGTCTCGCCAATATCCGCGCGGTGGAGGCCGGCGGTCGCAGCGCCGTCTCCGCTACCGGCCTCGCCGCCGGGCAAGAGTTCTACCTGCCGCTCGAGGGCGTCATCGACGTCGAGGCCGAGCGCGCGCGCCTGCGCAAGGGGCTCGAGAAGACGCGCGCCGACGAGCAGTCGCTGGAGAACCGGCTGAACAGCCCGGGCTTCACCGACCGCGCGCCGGAGAACGTGGTCGCGGAGTTCCGCGAGAAGCTGGCTGCTGCGCGCGATCGTCGGGAGCGTCTCGAGGCGGCGCTGCGCGTCCTGGGCGGCTGATCGGGGCTCGCCCCCGACCATCGTCAGACAGGCGGTTGAAAGCGTTCCGCGCTCGGCATACAGTCGAAGAGCAGGGGTCACTTGACCACGATGTTCCAAACGGGTGAACGCATCGCGGAGCGCTTCGAGGTAGAGGCCCTCCTCGGAGAGGGGGGGCTCGCCCAGGTCTACCGCGTTCGCCACACGACGCTCGGGACCATCCACGCGCTGAAGCTGCTGACGATGAGCCACCAGAGCCTGGTGGAGCGCCTCTTGCAAGAGGGGCGCATCCAGGCTCAGCTCCGGCACCCGAACATCATCGGGGTCTCCGACGTCATCACGGTCCGCGGGATGCCGGGCCTGCTCCTGGAGTACGTGGACTGCGAGACGCTGGAGGCCTCGCTGGCGCGGCGCGGGCGGATGCCGCTGGAGGAGGCGCTCGACCTGTTCGCGGCCGTGCTCTCCGGCGTGGCGACCGCGCACCAGGCCGGCGTGCTCCACCGCGACCTGAAGCCAGCGAACATCCTGCTCGCCCGCACGCCGACGGGCATCGTCCCCAAGGTGTCGGACTTCGGGATCGCCAAGATCGCCGCGGGGGACTCGCACCCCGGGCTCACGCGCGCCGGCTCGGCCATGGGCACCCCCGGCTATGTCGCGCCCGAGCAGATGGAGGACGCCTCCAACGTCGATCGTCGCGCGGACGTCTTCTCCCTGGGCACCATCCTCTACGAGCTCGTCACGGGCACGCGCGCCTTCCCCTCGAAGAGCATGCGCGAGACCTTGAACGCGGCGGCCTCCGGCCAGTACACGCCGCCGGAGCAGGTCATTCCCGAGCTTCCGGGCTCGATCTCGACGACGATCAAGAAGGCGCTCGCCCCCGAGCCCGAGGACCGTTTCCAGGACTGCGAGGCCTTCGCCGAGTCCCTCTTCGTCGATCAGCCCGGTCGCCTGACGCTGATCAAGGATCGGAGCGGCGCGCCGACCCCGGCGCCCGGCACGCTCTGGGGGCGCTCGGGAGCCTGGACGCCCACCCCGAGCGAGGGGGCCCGGGGCGCCACCTGGCAGGGCGACCACGGCCGCTCCTCGGAGACCCTGGCGCCGCACACCGTGGAGATCTCGGCCTCGGCGCGGGTCTCCCGCATGTCGAACGCGCCGCCGCTGGCGCGATGGCTCATCCTCATCGGCCTGAGCGGGCTCGCCTTCATCGGGCTGCTGGTGATCGGGCTGGTGATCGGGCGGCTCATCAAGAACGGAGGGTTCTCCTCGCCCTCGGCGGAGCCCGACGTGCCGATCGGCGCCATGGAGCCGACAGAGGCGCCCGCGGAGACCACGACCACGCCGCCGACCGCAGAGGCTCCGTCCGAGGCGACGCCCGACGTGGGGACGCCGGGGTCCGAGCCCCCCGCGACGACGGAGAAGGTCGCGACGACCCCCGCGACGACGTCGAAGAGCGCCACCGGGACGGGGAGCTCGAAGGCCACGACCGGCGCCAAGACCAGCGGGAGCGCCGCCACCGCGGGGGATGCCGTCTGGCCTCCGGCGGCGCCGAGCACCACCGGAGAGACCGAGCCCGCGGCGAGCACGACCACGGACACGCCCACGGAGGCCGAGCCGACGGAGCCAGAGGTCGCGCGTCTGGTCGGGACCTGGGCGGGCGAACCCTGGCGGATCACCATCCTCGATCAGGATGGAACCCAGGTCGGTGGCTACATCTACCGGGGCTCTACCGGGACGCGCATCGAGGTCGAGGGCACCTACGATCCCGCGACGGGGTCGCTGACCTTGCTGGACCAGGGGCCGGCGCGCTGGCGTTTGACCGGCACGATCGACGGCCGCTGGTGGCGCGGGACCTACACGCAAGGTCAGGGCGAGATCGACACGCCCTTCTCCGCGCGCAGGACCCGCTGAGCCCGGACGCCCTCAGTTCGTCTTCGTCGGCTGCGGCGGCGGGCTGACCTTGGCCTGGAAGCCGGTCGTGTTCACGGCCTTGACCAGCGCGTCGAGGTTGGTCTTCTTGTCATCGAAGGAGATCTGCGCCTTGCCCGAGGCGTGATCGACCGTGGCGCCGCGCACTCCGTCCACCTTCAGCAGCGCGTTCTTCACCTTGTCGGCGCAGGCGCCGCAGTGCATGCCGGTGACGTCCAGGCTGCCCTGCGTGCCGGCGGGCAGCGCGGCGGAGGCGGTGGAAGCGCCCGCGGCGGTGGGCATCGGGCAGGAGCCGCAGCTCGTGCTGCCGGGGCAGGCGTAGGCCGCTGACGAGAGGAAGAGGGAGGCGACCAGCAGTAGACGGGTCATGGCGGCTCCTTTTGGGGATGGAAGATCGGACGCTCACAGATTAACCCGTCCGCATGCATCTCGCGGACCTCATTCGGCTCTCTCTCGACGAGGACGTCGGCTCCGGCGATCTCACGACCAACGCCATCGTGCCCACTGAGGCGGCAGGAAGCGGCGTCTTCCTGGCGAAGCAGACGCTGGTCCTCTGTGGCCACGCCGCGGCGGCGGAGGTGTTCTCGCAGCTCGACGCGACCTACACGCCGCTGGTCGCCGAGGGGGAGGTGGTCGAGCGCGGTCGCGCGGTGGCGCGCGCCGACGGGCCGCTGCGCTCCCTCCTCACGGGAGAGCGCCTCGCGCTGAATTTCCTCATGCGCCTCTCCGGCATCGCCACGCACACGCGCTCCGTCGCCGAGCGCGCCAACGGCCTCAAGGTCGTGGACACGCGAAAGACCACGCCCATGCACCGCGCCCTGGAGCGCCACGCGGTGCGGGTGGGCGGCGGCTCGAACCACCGCTTCGCCCTGTACGATGGCGTGCTGATCAAGGACAACCACCTGCGCGCCGCGGGCGGCGTGGCCGAGGCGGTCGCCCTGGCCCGCGCCAACGTCCACCACCTGCTGCGCATCGAGGTCGAGGTCGCCACGCTCGACGAGCTGCAGACCGCCCTGGAGATGCGGGTGGACGCCATCCTGCTGGACAACATGGACGACGCGCGCCTGGCCGAGGCCGTGCGCCTGGCCCGCGGGCACCGGAACGGCGCGGCCGTCCTGCTCGAGGCGTCCGGCAACATGACCGCCGAGCGCATCGAGCGGATCAGCGCGCTCGGCCTCGATCTGGTCAGCATGGGCGGCCTGGTCCATCAGGCGCGCTGGGCGGATCTCTCGATGGAGATCGCCGAGATCGAACGCGGCCTGGAGTAGGCGACGATGTCCACCCCTGAGCGCTTCCGCCTGCGCGCGCGCCGCGGCAACCGCGATCCCTACCGCCTGCCGCTCGGCGACGACGCGCTGGGCCGCGCCATCTTCGCCGAGCTGCTCGCCAGCCAGGTGGCGCAGGCGCGGCCGCCGGCGATGATCACCCTCTTCGAGCGCGAGTTCGCCTGGTTCGATCTGTCGAACGTCCTCGCCTCGACCCCGCCGCACCGCGAGCGCATGCTCGCCGCGCTGGCCGGACAGCCCGGGAGCGAGGCGGCGGCCATCCTGGGCGTGGTCAACCTGCGCTTCGGTCGTGGCGATCCGGGCACGCCCTGCGCGGTGGTCTACGTGGAGTGGCCGGACAACCGCTGGTGGACCGCCTGGCAGCCCGTGGACGCCGAGCGCCGCCCGGTCGGCGACGCCCCCACCGTCCGCCGCGCCGTCGACGGCCACCCGCGCCCCGGCGGCGTGGGCACCTGGTACGCCACCTGCCGCCGCCTCGGGCTGAAGCTCACGCTCACCCCGGTGCAGACGCGAGAGGGGTGGGTGAACTGAGCGCGCGCCTCGCCGGCCTCCTCCTCCCCGGGCTCGCGCTCGCCGACGAGCCGGCGGCCCCGGGGGACGTCGTGGGGCCGCTCGCCATCCCCGCGCCCTGGGTGCCGCCGGCGGCCCCGACTCCACCTCCAGTTGTTGTCGTTGCGCCCGTCGGGCCCGTCGCGCCCCACCCGACGATCTACGGCCGCGTCGAGGCCCTGGGCACCGCCCTCCCGCTGCCGGGCGCCACGGTGGAGATCCGGCTCTCGAGCGGGGAGATCGTGGGCTCGACCACGACAGGCGACAACGGCGTGTTCACGCTGGACGCCGTGCCCGGCCTGGTGCTGGTCCGCGTGCTCCACCCCGAGCACAACGCGCTCGAGATGGAGGAGAAGCTCAGCGCCCGCGAGACCTTGGAGGTGCTCTACCGCCTCCGGCCGCCCGCCGCGGGCGAGGAGATGGTGGTCTACGGCGAGCGGGCGCGCGAGGAGCTCTCCCGTCAGACGTTCACGGGCGAGGAGCTGCGCGGTGTCCCTGGCTCTTTCGGGGATCCCGTCCGCGCGCTGCAGAGCCTGCCCGGGGTGGCGCGCCCGCAGGGGGTGGAGGGGGACATCGTCGTGCGCGGCGCGGAGGGCATCAACACGGGCTTCTATGTGGACGAGATGCCCGTGCCCTTCCTGTTCCACATGCTGGTCGGCAAGAGCGTGGTCAACCCCGCCTTCATCGACGACGTCGAGTTCTTCGCCGGCGGCATGCCCAGCCGCTTCGGCGAGGTGACGCAGGCGGCGGTGAACGTGCGCACGGACGTCGAGACCCCGGACGGCCGGACCCGCGGCGTGGACGTCAACCTGCTCGACGCCAGCGTCTCGGTGGAGCAGCAGCTCGGGGACTGGACCCTGCGCGTGGCCGGGCGCAACGCCTGGGTGAGCGGCTTCATCGGCCTCTACGCCGGGGTTCAGGTGGTGCGAGCCGGCGGGCGCTTCGCCCAGGCCGAGTACCCCACGCTGAGCTACGGCGACCTGCTGGCCTCCGTCGAGCGCCGCGACGCGCTCGGCGCCCGCTGGTCCCTCTCCTTCCTCGGCGCTCGCGACGCGCTCGGCCTGCACGAGGCCACCGACTGGGACGGCGACGGGGTGAAGG
>CAZKWG010000531.1:0-5935 GCA_964556105.1 uncultured Enterobacterales bacterium
CCCGGCTCTGCGCGGGCGGCGGGGCGGTGGGGGGCGCGGGCGGCGGCGTGACGGGCGGCTCGGGCGCCACCTCGGGGACCACCAGCGTCTCGCCGCTCTCGACGACGGCGGGGAGGGCGAAGGTGGCGGAGTCCTGGCCGCTCGCCGGCAGCGGCCCCGGCCAGGCGCTGCGGCTCTGCGAGGGCTCGTCGCCGGAGATGTCGCCTTCGATGAGCATGGTGCCGGTGGCGCCGTCTACGCGGGACTCCTGGGCCGCCACCAGCCCCGGCAGCGCGCCCTCGGCCCAGTCGCGCAGCAGGGCGCCCTCCTTTCCGTGGCGGAGGCGGGTCAGCCGGCGCTCGGCCTCGCGGGCGGTGGGGCGGCTCAGCGGCTCCCAGCCCAGCAGATCGCGCAGCAGCTCGATGACGTCGGCGTGGGCCGGGCCGA
This sequence comes from uncultured Enterobacterales bacterium, assembly GCA_964556105.1. Classification (GTDB taxonomy): domain Bacteria; phylum Myxococcota_A; class UBA796; order UBA796; family CAZKWG01; genus CAZKWG01. Next base: position 427 of record CAZKWG010000531.1, read on the forward strand.
GCGTGTCGGCGAGGAGCTGCAGGCGCCCCTCCAGCAGCTCGGCGTGGACGCGCTCGCGGGGGCTGGCGCGCCCGAGCTGCGTCCCCATCAACATCTCGTAGAGGGTCGCGCCCACCGCGTAAAGGTCGGCCTCTGGCCCGTTCTCGAAGAGGAAGCGCTCCGGCGCCATATAGTCCGGCGTGCCGTAAGCCTGGCTCTGCGTCTTCGACTCGCGATCCCCGAACTCGGCCCGCGCGATGCCGAAGTCCAGGACCTTGACCTCGCCGAGCGCCGTCACGCAGATGTTCGCCGGCTTGATGTCGCGGTGCAGCAGGTGCAGCGGCGTGTCGTCGGGGCCGGTCGCGTTGTAGGCGGCGTGGAGCGCGCCCGCGACCTCGGCGGCGATCTCCAGCGCCGGGCCCAGCGGGATGGGGCCCTGCTCCAGGATGGTCTTGAGATCGCGCCCCTCGACGTACTCCATCACCACGGTCCAGCGTCCGTCGAGCTGAACCAGCGCGTCTACCTTGACGATCGCCCGGTGCTGCACCAGGCCGAGCACCCGCGCCTCGTCGCGCAGGCGCCGCGCCAGCTCCCCCACCATCGCCAGCTCAGGGTTCAGGACCTTCAGCGCGACCGGCTTGGAGAACCCGCCTTCCCCCAGCAATCTGGCCCGGTACACGGTGCCGAATCCGCCCTGCCCGAGGACGGAGAGCAGCCGATAGCGTCGCGCCTGCGCCAAACGAGGTCTCCCTGGTTGGCGCGATTCTAGCACGTCTCGGGGGGATGCGGCCTCCTCAGAAGCTGAGCCCCGGGATCACGCGGACCATGCCCGCGGTGCTGCTGGTGCCCGGCGCCCCGCCCGCGAAGTCGGGCAGGCCATCGCCGGTCATGTCCTGGCCGCCGGCGAGGGCGTAGCCGAACTTCTCGTCCGAGGCCGCCGCGGTGAACATGGCGGGGGCGTCCTGCGTCGCGTAGCTGCCCTCCTCGAGGCCATACCAGAGGAGGATCGCCCCGGACACCCCGCGCGAGCTCCAGCTCGGGGCGCCGATCAGCAGCTCCTCGGCGCCGTCGCCGTCCATGTCGCCGCCCGCCTCGACGGAGACCCCGACCTCCTCGCGGGCGTCGCCGCGCACCTCGAAGCTGACGGTCAGCCCGCCCGACTCGGTGGCCCGGGCGCCTCCGCGGGCCAGGAAGGCCGCGCCGTCCCCAGGGTAGGTGGAGACGCAGCCCGGCGCGCCGAAGAGGAGGTCCTCGTAGCCGTCGCCGTCGCTGTCGGGGGTGGCGATGGAGGCCCCCGCCTGGCAGCTCTCGCCGCTGACGTAGATGAGCAGGTTGTCGGCGATGTTCTCCGTGCCTGTGCGCTCGCCGCCCACCAGGTACACGCCGCCCGCCTTCGTGCCGCCCTCCCGCCGTCCCGGCGCGCCGACGAGCAGCTCATCCCGGCCGTCCCCGTCCAGGTCGCCAGCCGCCAGGGCCGTCGCGACGGCGTCGTTGGCGCTGTCCCCGTACAGACGCGCGGTCTCGGTGAAGAGGAGGTCGGCGTCCTGGGTGAAGATCCAGACGGCGCCGTGCTTGTCCTCGTACTCCGTCCCGCCCAGCGCCAGCTCCAGGCCGCCGTCGTCCTCCATGTCCAGCTCGCCCGTCGCCGTCGCGCCCATGTTCTCGTCCCCGTCGTACTCGCCGAGGACGAGGTCCGGCTCGAGCGCGGCCTCTCCCTGGCTCTCATCGACGAGATCGAGGAACACGACGAAGTAGCCGTTGAATCCGGACCCGGCGCCCACCGCCTGGACGCCCTCACCGGCCAGGTCTCCGAGGCTGAGGACCGAGTAGCCGATGTAGGCCCAGAGGGTCTCGCCGTACCAGGAGAGATTCGCGTCCTCGAGGGTGGCGTCGTCGGCGCTCAGCGGCCCGCGGAACAGGAAGAAGGCGCCTGCGTCCTCCAGGCCCTCCGGGTTGATCTGAGCCGGCGCGGCGCCGAGCAGATCGGAGACGCCGTCGCCGTCCACGTCGCCGGGCATGGCCAGCTCTTTGCCGAAATAGCCCCCCGCCTGGGTCCCGTCGATGCGCTTGTACTGGACGTCCTCGGCGGCGTACTGCTCGTCCCAGCGGCAGCCCATGAAGCCGTCGCAGTCATTGTCCACGCCGTCGTCGCAGACCTCACCTGCGCCGGGGAAGACGCTCCCGTTCGCGTCGTCGCAGTCGTCCGCGCTGCCCACGCTCCCCGAGGGGTCCTCGCAGCTCACGCCGAGCAGCGCGCCGCCGTGGCCGTCCCCGTCCGCGTCGGCGTACCAGGCGGGCGCGTCGATCGCGTCCGCTCCGTCGGTGATGCCGTCGCAGTTGTTGTCGATGCCGTCGCACAGCTCTGGCGCGCCCTGGTTGATCTCGAAGTCGTCCGGGGAGCAGTCGTCCTGGTCGGCGAAGCCGTCGCCGTCCGCGTCGGGGACGCTGTCCGCGTCGAGGCCCGTGTCGCCGCCCAGAAAGGGGCCCTTCAAGGTGCAGCCGCAGAGCAGGGCGAGGATCAGGGCGCGCATCAGGACCTCCGGGCACACAGGGCGAGCAGCGCGAGCGCGGCGCCAGCGAGGCCGAGCGCGCCCGGGGAGGTCGCGCAGGTGCCAGAGCCTCCCGAGAGGTACAAGGGAGTCGGCCCTCCGTCGCCAGTTCGTACCAGTCCGTCGCAGTTCCGGTCGCCCGTGTCGCCGATCTCCTCGATGATTCCTGGGTTGATGTCGTCGTCCAGGTCGTCGCAGTCAGGCCCGCAGCAGTAGCGCGACCAGTAGCCGTCCCCGTCTACGTCGCAGTCGCGCACCGCGGTGTCGCCTGGGTCACAGCCGGTGTCGCCGGTCTCGGCCTGCGCGGCGCGGGCCCGAGGGAAGGCGAAGGCGAGGGCGAGGGCGAACAGCGCGATCGACATGGAGGACCTCGGGCGACGCGCTCGAGCTTAGCGCAGACCGAGCCGCTCCGCGATCTCCGCGTCGGAGCCGTTGAACCCGACCATCAGGGGCGCGCCGTCGCGCTCCACGATGGGACGCTTGAGCAGCATCGGGTCGGCGGCGAAGGCGTCGATCCACTCCTGGTTGTTCCAGCCCTCCTTCTCCGGCCCCAGCGCCCGGTAGGATCCACCGCTCAGGTTGCGCATCGCGGCGACCCCGAAGACGGCGGCCCAGGCGGCCACCCGCTCCCGCGCGGGGGGCGTCGCGCGGATGTCCACGAGCGTGTTCGCCACGCCGCGCGCGTCCAGCCAGGCGCGGGCCTTCTTGACGGTGCCGCAGGTCGGGATCCCGTAGACGAGCATCGTGTTCCCCAGCAGGTGTCAGGTTGATCTCATTTCGTTTTTCTTTATACGAATCGAAGAACGCTGACAAATCGAAACCGATCAGCGGGTCTCGATGACCAGCGGGTAGCTGACGATGGCGATCCCCCCTGCCTTGGGCGGCTCGAAGGCCATCTCCAGGAAGGTGTCCACCAGGCAGCGCTCCAGATCAGGCCGGTCGAGCGTGCTGCGCTTCACCTCGCCGCGCGAGACCAGCCCCTCCTTGTCGATGAGGAGCTTCACCACCACCTCGCCGCTGAGCGCCTCCTCTCCCTCCACGCAGGCCGCCAACTGCGGCTGGCTCCCCGCGACGACGGCGCGCACCGCGGCCTCGGAGAGCGCGCCCATGACGATGAGATCGTCGCCGAGCTGAACGCCGCCCTGCGCCAGAGGCGCGGTGAGCATTCCCTCAGGGCCTGGCGCGGGGCCAACCAGACAGTCCGGCTCCTGCCCGTGCTCGAAGTGCGCGACGCCCCGCGCGGTGGCGCAGAGGGTGACCAGATCCTGGACCGTCCAGGTCTGGTTCGGCACGAAGTAGAACGCGGAGAATTCGCCTGCGCGGACGCGCGCCACGAGCTGTGAGAGCCCCTGAGCGTCCGGGCTCAGGACCAGCCCGTCCCTCGTCTCGCCCGCTACGCCGCTCACCACCAGCGGCGCCGCGCTCTCCGTGACCCAGCGGGAGGCCCAGGACGCCCCCGCGCCTTGGAGAGGCCCGGCGGGGCCGATCATCAGCTCGACCCCCTGCACCTCGGCCGCCACCAGCAGCTCGGCGTAGCGGCCATGAATCTCGCGCGACACGTCGCTTCGCGCCACGACACGCAGAGCGGCGGGCGCCGCCAGCTCGGACGCGTCCTCGGCCGCTCCTCGCCACGGGGTCTCCAGCAGGACCTTCGCCGGCAGGCTCGCCGACAGGGCCAGGATCAGCGGCTCGTCCTCGATGGGCTCGTCCAGCGGGACCCAGCCTGCGTCGTCCTCGCGGAGCCAGCGATCCCCCTCGCGGATGACCAGCGTGCCCTCCCAGTGCCCGGCCGGAGCCGGATGGGGCATGTCCTTCTCGTGTGGGAGGAGCGGGAGATCTTGCACCTTCGACGCCACGATCTGGTAGCGGCCAGCGGCGGTGTGGGGCCAGACGGCTCGCGCCATCAGGAGCCCGGGGACGCCCGCCGCGATCATGACCCCGGCGACCCCGCCGGCCAGCAGCAGCTCTGGGAGCAGGCCGGCGATCCGGGCGTGGCGCAGGTGACTGGCGACGCGCAGCGCGGCGGCGATCACCATCGTCGCGAGCAGCGCGCCGCCGAGCTTCAGGCCGTGATCGAAGGCCAGCACCGCCGCGCGGAGCGCGGCTCTCACCGTGTAGAGATCTCCCCCTCGGGTCGTCTCCATCAGGATCTCCGAGGCGCGCGCGGCCGTGGTCGCCACCAGCCCGGCCCCGAGCGCGAGGACCGCCAGCGCCGCCGCCGAGACGATCATCCGGCTGGACGCCTCGCGCGGCCCCGGGGCTGCCCGCGATCCGCTGATCCCGAGGGCCAGACCGCCCCCGGCGAGGAGCAGGCAGAGGGGGCCAGCGCCCGCCTCCGGGCTCGCGCGCGCCGCCAGCAGGTAGAGCAGCCCCGCCCCGAGCCCGCAGAGCCCGCCGAGCAGGGGGGCCACGCCAGCCCGCCAGCGCGCCTCCGGCCCCGCGCCCAGGTTGCTGCCCACCGCCGCCCAGAGCCCGCTCCAGACCAGGATCATCGCCGCGCCGCCGAAGCCGAGCACCAGCCCGCTCAGCAGCTCGGACAGGCCCACGGCGGCGATCATCCCTCGCGACGAGGGCGCGACGTACTCCAGGGCGGCCAGGATGTGGCGCCCGCCCATCAGCACGCTCAGCCCGCCGAAGATCGCGCAGAGCGTCGGCGCGAGCAGCCAGCTCATCACCGGCAGCCGCCGCGAGGCCCCGACCACGGCCAGGAGGGGGGCGGCGCCGAGGCCCACCAGGATCAACAGGAGCATGGGCAGCGCAAAAGCGCCCGTAGCGCGCGCCAGATCGAGCAGAGTGGACATGGTCTCCCCCCATCCCCCGGCCCCGCGTCAAGAGAGACCTGCGCGCGACCGAGGTCAGGGAAACTAACGTGTCTCAGCTCGCGTGTCTCAGCTCGTCCAGCCAGGACACAAAGCCGGGTGCTGAAAACCCGGCTTTGTGACCTGGCGTGCGCCCGGAGGGCGCGCCGCGGACGGCTCTGG
>CAZKWG010000532.1:0-5932 GCA_964556105.1 uncultured Enterobacterales bacterium
GGGGGACGGCGCTGGCGGCGACGATCTCGACGGGCTCCGTGGGCTCGCCGCGCCGCGTGACGATGGCGGTCTGGTCGAGCTCGTCGCCGGGCTCCGCCGCGGGCAGGCTGGAGACCCAGACGGGGACCGCGGCGCTGACGCGCGCCGCGCCGGAGACGGGCTGGTAGCGCTGGAGCTGGTAGGGCTGGCCGGGTGTGCCCTGGACCGTGATGACCTGTTGGCCCGCTCCAACCCGGATCTCGGTGGCCATGACCCGGGCGTCGGCGAGGACGCTGGCGCGGGCCGAGGTGGCGGTGGAGAGGCCATTGGGCCTCAGGGCGCGGGCGTCGATGTTCACCAGGCCGGGAGCGCCCAGGGTCAGGCGGACGGCGCCACCGTCGGCCATCTGGTAGCGGTCGAAGCCGAAGGGCGAGAGGGTGCGCGGCGGGCGCGAGCCCTCGTTCAAGGGGGTGAGGCCGAGCCGCATCCAGAGGGGCTCGGCGCCGTCGCCATCGCCGCGGGGCCGAGCGGGGCCGCCCGTCGCGACGACGCGGTACAGCCCAGGCTCGAGGCGGGCGTTCAAGGAGCAGCGCCCGAGCTTGTTGCCGTCCATGTCCGAGAGCGTGTCGCAGGTCGGTCGTACATCGGTGGCCCAGGTCCCGTCCCGCCAGAGCCGCAGGTCGCTGAGGCTGCGGCCTGCCGCGTCCAGGAGCAGCGGGCCGGCGCCGTCCGTGCGCACCCACCAGCTGCGCTCCTCCAGATCGGAGAGGGTGGTCGCCACCTGCGCGCCGTCCAGCAGCTCCAGGGCGGTGGCGTTCTGCTCCGCGTAAGGGCGGATCTCCAGGCGGACGGCGCCGAGTCCGTCGCGCGGGCTCTCCAGGCGGACGCGGTAGGCGCCGGGCTCGAGCACGGCGTCGATCCGGCCCTGTCTCAGCCCGGCCTCGCCGTCGGTCGCGATGGGGCCGGCGATGCGATCGACCAGGGTGATCGCGCTGCCGGATCCGCCGGTCGCCATGATCGCGTAGCGGCCGAAGCGTGGGATCTCGATGTCCACGTGCTGTCGGCCGGTGGCGGGCACGGTCTCGGGGTGGACGGTCGGCGTCGCGCTGACCACGGTCGACGGACGGTCGACGGTGGTCACCGATCCTCGCGGGCCGGCGCGAAGGGTGCCGGTGGCCACGAGGACCAGCGTGAGCGTGAGGATCACGCTCGTACGAAGACGACCGAGGAGGGGCGGGACCATGAGCGCTCCGACTGGAGTGCGGAGCGTAGCAAAGTCCGTGCCAACCCAGGGAGGTCGCGCTGTAGGACGTCGCCACGCTTCGTAGATGAGCAGCTACGTTCTACAGCGCGGCGATCACATGTTCTGCGCGATCGCGCTCAACACGTTGCCCATGATGCCGCCGCCCAGGTAGACCGCGATGATCAGGTTCTTCTTCTCGTGCTCGAACTGAGTGAAGATGTAGTACAGGTTGTAGCAGGGAACACAGAGGGTCAACAGGCCCTGCGTCGTGCTGTTCTTGAAGGCGTGGATGAGGACGATGATGTGACAGACCAGCGCGGCGATGCTGCAGAGCGCGCCGAGCAGCACGAGAACGGTAGACATGTGGAGACTCCGAGGAGGTTGGCGAGCGTCACACGGGGTGGAGAGACCCCGGCCAGACAAGAACCACGGCGAGGCGGATCAAGCCATAAGCGATGAAAGAGTACACGACCCCGAGGTAGATCACGCGCGCTGGCCGATCATGGCGCACCAGCCAGGCATGGATCCGATCGCGTCGGGCTTCTCCAAAAACAAGGAGTGAGGCCAGAAACACGCATCCGGCGAAAAAGAGCGGTCCGAAGGGGTGATAACGAACCGATTTCGCCAGCTCGAGGTGCGCGAGGCTGGCGATGCTGCGCGTGAGCCCACAGCCCGGGCAGGGCAGCCCCGTCCAGGCCTTGAACCAACACAGATCGAAGCCGATCCCGTCGGTGGGGAAGAAGGGGGCCACAACCAGGATGACCAGCGCGAAGATCGTGTTGTAGCGGTGCAACAGCACGTCCGCCGCCAGCCAGCGCCTCGGCTTCTCCGCTGCGGTGGGGCCCTCCGCGGCCGGGCTCATGCTCAGGGCGCGGCCGTCACGGCGCTGACGAAGTCCACCTCTTCCTTGTCCGGGCACTCGGGGTTGCCCTGGCAGGAGCCGGCCATCACCGCCTGCTTCCCGATGTTCAGGGTCACGGGCTTGCCGACCAGGGCCGAGGCGTCCTGCGGCGCGCCGGGGCAGAGCTCGAAGGAGCCGTGGTAGTTCAGCTCCTCACCGGACGCCTTCGTGACGATCACGTAGCAGGCGGCGTCGCCGCTCTGCAGCTCCTTGAGCGTGACGGTCTCGGCGGCGGGGGCGGCGGGCGTCGCCGGCGCGGCGGGGGCGGCGGGGGCGGCGGGGGCGGCGGGCGTCGTCGGCTTGGTCTCGCCAGCGCAGGCGGCGAGGAGGGTGAGCACACAGATCAGCGCAGAACGCATGGAGACCTCGGGGGGATGAGACACCGATTCTTATCATGTCGCTTCATGGCGAGGCCAGTCGCTGCGCCGCGCGGTCATTGTGCTATCGTCGAGCTCAGCGAAGGCTCCAGGGCGAGCAGCGGGCGAGCAGCGGGCGAGAGGAGGCGAGCATCATGGCCCGAGCACGGAGTGCCCAGGTTGTGCCTGTACATTCGAAGTCCGGCCCCGTGGGCCATTCCGTCGCCTCAGCGGCTGCGCTCGCGTCCACGCAGCGCCAGGAGCAAGGGGGGCGCGTACCGCTCGAGCGCGAGGCGGAAGGGTACGCCCGCCGCGTCGTCGCCCAGGTGAGCCTCCCGCCCAGCGCCTTCCCGACGCCCCATGCGCGCGGCGCGCCGCTCTCGGAGCAGGCCCAGGCCGCCTTCGAGCCGCTCTACGGGTTCGATTTCAGCAAAGTTCGTATCTATGCCGATGAGCGGGCGGGACAGGCCGCGCAGGCCTTCGGCGCCTACGCCATCACCAGCGCTACGGACATCTGTTTTCGGCCGAGCCACTACCGACCCACGACGGTCGCCGGTCTGCATCTCCTGGCCCATGAGCTGACCCATGTGCGTCAGCAGGCGAGAAGCCAGACGAAGACGCCGGTAGTGCAGAACTACGACGACCCCAGCGCGCCCGCGCCTTCAGCAGCGGCCTCTCTTCCATTGGTGGCGGGTCGGATTCCCGCGGGAACCTCCACGGGCGAGGTGGGCGGTGGGCCGACCACGATTCAGCTCCTGGAGCTGATCCCAGCGCCGGAGCTCGACCCTGCTCAGGCGTTGAATCCGGGTGAGATCGCTGCCTGGGCTGCCGTGAAGGTGCAGGCGGGCGGGCTCGGCGGCGCCGTGCTCGTGGACGTCAGCGCCGCGGTCGAGGCTGGTCAGCAGGTCGAGGGTGCCTTTCATGCCGCGGGCGGTCAGCTCGTCCAGGTCTACGCCATCGGCGTCGTGGACTACCACGGGCACGTCGACGCGCTCCAGACCTTCATCCCGGCGCGCGACCAGAGCGGTCGGAACATGCGCCCCCACCTGTCGGACGCGCCGCCCTGGGTCATCTCCTGGATCACCGAAGACGGCAGCTTCCGCGATCCCCATGGCGCCGCGGGCAGCTTTGGGCAACATGAGGCGGGCGTCGCCTACAACCTGTGGCCAGAGTACACCCGCGACCTCGTCGCGAAGCAGGAGGGCGGCGCGCTCGACCTCACCGAGGACGAGCAGGCGCAGCTCTATGTGAGCCATGTCGAGGCGACGGCCCACCGCGCGATCGGCCTGACGGCGGGGGCCGTCGTGCAGGCGCAGCAGCTCTTGAAGGAGGCCCCAGAGGCGTACGCGGCGCGGGTTCAGGAGCTGCACGAGATCGAACAGACCACCTTTGACCCCGCGATCGCCCAGCTCGACGAGCTGCGGGACGACCTTTGGAGCATGACGGACCTGTCGCCTTTCGACATCGTCGAGCTCAACGGCGATCCACAGATGTTCTTCGTCTGGCGGGACCGGCTGGAGCAGGCCCGGGTCGCCATCGAGGCGGAGCGACAGGCCTTTCGAGCAGGCGCGCTGCCGGGGATGACGCCCACGGACGCGCTGGCGGGGGCGATGCTCTACCATTTGGACTTCGCCGAGATCGCGTCGCTCCCAACAGAGGAGCAGCAGGGGAAGCTCATCGAGGAGGCGCAGAAGATCCTCGCCGACAAGCTCAGCCGGCTCATCGAGCTGGACCAGGAGCTGATGGACGGCTCGCAGAGCCCGCTGGATCTCGAGCTGATCGTGGCTCGCGTGCGCGACGAGCTCGGACTGGCCGAGTCCTACGAGTTCACGCTCCCCCGGACGGAGTTCAACGAGGTCGCCAACCAGACCGAGGCGATGCATTGGGCGAAGACCACCGGCGTCACCATGGTGTTGGGCATGGTGTTGCTCGCCGGTGCCTTCGTCGAGGCCGGGCCGGTGGTCGCGGGTCTGCTGATCGCCGCGCAGGCGGGCGTATCGGCCGCGACCTTGCAGCGCTCCTTCGATCGTTGGCAGGCCGCTCAGGCTCGCTTCGGGCCCGACCTCACCATCAATGAGGACGCGGCGTTGACGCAGCTGTATTTTGATGCAGTGCTGCTGGCCATCGACGGGTTGGTGGTGGTCGCCGCGGCGCTGCCGCGGGGCTTTTTCCTGCGGCTGCTCGGCTACGAGATCGAGGGCCTCGAGGCGTCCGCCCGTCAGGGGGGCCTCGGTCTGGATGAGCTGGACGCACTGGGGAAGCCTCCTCTGAAGGTCCCGCCGAAACGGACGACGGTCGAGCTGCCGCCCCCGGGGCGGCTCTCCGAGGTCGCGGCCGATCACCCCACCGTCGCGCTGCTCACGCGCGCGGCGCGGCGCTTCGAGGAGCTGACCGGCCAGGCGGTCGATCTCTCCAGCTTTCTTCAGAAGGCCGTGGTTCGCGGCGAGGCCGAACACCTGGAGCAGGTGGCGGACATCCTGGTCGCGGAGGGGCACGCCGCCACCCGCGCCGACGCGTTGGCGCGGGCGAAGCTCCACCCCGCCTATGTGGCGCGCGACGGGACCGTCTACCTGAGCGCGAGCATGGACGCCGCCCTGATCGAGGAGGTGCTCTCGCACGAGCTGCTGCACACCGTCGCCGCCTCCGGGATGCGAGGGCGGAGGATGTTCGGGCTGAACGAGGCGCTCACGCAGTGGTTCACGCGACGCGCGTTGGGCCGGGCGGTCGAGGGCTACCCGGGACATCTGGCCCTCGCCGATGAGCTCGAGACGCTGGTAGGCGCCGAGCGACTGCAGGGCGCCTATCTGAAGGGAGATATCGACGGGCTTCGTGCAGCAGTGGATACGAAGCTCGGGCGAGCCGGCGCTTTCGATGCCATGGTCGTGTCCATGAATCGTCTGGAGCTGGAGGCGGGGGAGCTGAGCTTTCACCTGGTGGACGACACCGCGACCGCGGTCACGGCCGAGGTCAAGTCGGGCGCTGTGTTGGACGACGCCGCGGAGACCGGGGAGGCAGGGTCGCAGTTCATGTCGCGGAAGCGCCCGACCTCTCCAGACGAAGGGGTGAGCGGCCGCGAGCCGCTTCGCTCGCTCACCCCAGAGGCCCTGGACGCGCGGATCGCGGGCATAGAGGGCTACACGTTGGGGGGCGATCCTGGCCAGCTTCAGAAGGTCATCCGCGACGCGAAGCTCGGACAGTCGGGCGCGCAGGGGGAGCTGCAAGCCATCGAGCGGTGGACCGGGGAGGGCAGGCGCGTCGAGGTGCTCGCGGAGACGCAGAACGCCGGGGTGAAGAACCCGGATTATCGCGTGGACGGGAAGGTGACGGAGGTGAAGACCCGTAGAGATCCCCTCACCCCGAACTACATCAAGGGCGAGATCAAGAGCGCCAACCAGCAGATCAAGCGGTCGGGTACCGGCGAGGTCGGGCAGGTGGAGATTCAGCTCGAGGGGG
>CAZKWG010000533.1:0-5929 GCA_964556105.1 uncultured Enterobacterales bacterium
GCTGCACGATCCCGTTCGCCAGCTCGTGCAGAGCGAGAGCGGCAGCGCGCTCGCCACGTCCTCCGGGAGCTGCCGCAGTTGCTCGACCACCGCACACGCATGCCAGAGGAAGCTCGCTGAGAACGCCAGGTCCTCGCGCTCTGAGAGCAGCTGGAAGGATGCATGGCCCTTGCCCCGCTCGTGGAAACGCGCCGGGTCGCCCTCGAAGAAGGCGCCCAGGAGGAGTTCTCCCACGGCCCGCGCGGTCTCCAGACCCTTGGCGGTGTAGATCCGCCGGAGGTCCGCGGCGACCTGCTCCACGAGGGGTGCATCCACCCCCCCTTCGCCAGGCAGGACGGGGAGAAGGGCGGAGGACTCGGTAGAGGTCAGGCGCGGCATGGGGACACTCCTACGATGGCGCGTAGCCTATCACTATTCGATACGGGGAGCGAGAGACCGGGCTGAAGGCTGCGCTGTGGGCGCCACGGCCGCGCCGGTTCTGGACCGCCCCCGCACGCCGACTCCAGCGCCAGCGCGCGCCCGCGCCTGCTCGGTCATCGCCTGCGCCCAGCCGCGCCGCCCGTCGTCGCATTCTCGTTCCCCCGGGGGAATGGAACGCGGTCGGTCCAGCGCTCGCCACCGTGCGACGAGCGCCTGCGCCACCGCCTCGCCGAGGAAGGTCCCGGTCCAGCGCTTGCGATGGGGACCAGCTTCCAACTCGCAGCTGAAGATCCGCTGACCCTCAGCATCGAGCCGCCCGCTCAGCGTGTAGGCCACCTCCGCGCCGCATGCGGCCTCCAAGCGCACCATCCGGGGCCCCACGACGAGGGGGTCGGTGAGGAGGGGGACGAGGCCATCTCGGAGCGTCTGGGCCTGCGCAGGCGCACGACCGGGCAGGAACTCGACGAGCGCACCGTCGGATCGGAGCGCCACGGTGTGTGCGCCCCAGGTCCAGCGCGGGGACGTAACGAGGGCGCGTGCGGTGGCGACCTGGGTGGGCGTGAGGAGCAGGGATGCGAGGGCGCGGGGTACAAGAGCGCGGAGGCACCTTGTTTGAGCGTCGCCTACCTACCGCCCGATCCCCGCCGCCCTGCCATTGTCGGTGATGTTGGCAGCACACCCTGGCTCGAACGGGCGGGAAACCAGTGCAGGGGACCGCTGCGCGCTATAGGAGGCAGATTGGCTACGTCTTCTTGGGTTGAATCAATAGGGCGATTCCCATGGTACTTCGACATGAACGCACCAAGGGTGCGTCAACTCCTAGGAGCGCCTCCAACCTCTCGATAGCGCGCCCCATTTGTCGCAAGCCTTTCACGTCGCCTTGGTCAAGCAGGCATTGTCCAGCCTCGAACTCGTACAGCAACAGATCCTTCCTCGATCGAGGCAGACTCGGCTGAAGAATCCTCGAGGCTTGACGCAGACGTGAGAGCGCCAGCCCGTGTTGCCCTAGGAGGCGCAGGGTCTGTCCCATGCTTCCAATAGTGATCCCGATCGAATAATGAGTCCGCGGAAGAATCCGCTGCTGTATTGAAAGCGCCTCCTCGTAGGAGCGCATGGCCTGCACGAAATCCCTCTTTCGTAGGTATACATGCCCAATTTCACGCCATGCTATTGCCAAGGCTTCGGCCTGTTCCTGATGCTCTGACCTCTGCAAGATTAGACGTTTGGAATGCCCAATCGCCTCATCATACATACCCAGGTCTCTGCAGACGCCGCCGAGGTCCATGAGGGTAGCGTCATGTTCAGGTTGGTGGGCAGGCAATACAACCTCATAGATCTCGAGCGCCGCCTGAAGATATCGCTGCGCCTCTTTGAGATTTCCCTCCCGGACGAAACACTGGCCAATCGCACTTTGATCATGCGCGAAATATGGGTGTTTTGCCCTAAGAGATTCGACCTTGATACCAAAGGACCTCTGGAAGAAGAGTCGAGCATCCTCGAAACGGCCTTGTTCAAATAGTACGAGACCAATCACGTGATAGGTGACCGCTTGGCCCACTTCACTTTTCGCCCCCATGGCAGACCGCAGTTCCAGGGATCGATTCAAACTCTCCATAGCCATTCCGTATTCGCCCTGTGCCAGAAGCCACCTCCCACGTTCATGTAGGAGTGTCGCTTGCAGATTCAAGGGAGCGTCCGCCGCGCCCCGGATCACCTCGGCAGCTTCCCGTATGTATGGTGATGCCTCAGAAGTTCGCCGCAGGTCCAAGAGCGATCCGCCAATGCTCCCACAAACAGCCGCGTATTCAATGTCATCTGGGGAGGGCTGCGCTTCCAGCAATGCCTTCGCTCGATGAAGAATCTCAAGCGCTTGCTCTCCCCTTCCCATTTCACGCAGTGTGCTGCCGAGGTTCGCAAGAACGGCTGCGGTTGCTCTACCGGGCTCTGTGCCCAACATTTGATCAACCAAGGCAATCGCATGCGAGTAGTCCGCGTGGTAGAGGTAGTAGCGCTGAAGCCACAAGCCGATTGCCGTCCGCTCCTCTGGCGTACCAAGGTCAGAATGGGCCAAGGCCATCGACATGTGCTCTGATAAGGCTATGTGCGCTACCCTGTAAAGGTCACCAAGGTCTGGGCCCCGACAGACTTGTGCCAAGGCCGAGATCACCATGGCTCCGGCTCGCATCTCGCCATAAGCGCGAGCAAACGAACCAATCAACCTGTGGAAGGTTGGCCGCCCTGACTGGTCGAGCCCAACGAGGCCCACGCCGACCAGGCGGGCCAATGCCCCTCGCGCCAAGTCTTCATCCACCTTCGTGCCAGCAAGCCGCGCACCGGCGTCAAGGAGGACGGCTGTCGGAATGGGTACAGGCGCAAACCAACCTCCAGCCCAAAGAAGGCGAAGCGCATGTGCCTCAACGAGGTCGCGTTCGGAAAGCCTCTGTACGCTAGCCTCGAAGAGACGCCGGAGGCTGGGACGCTGCTTGAAGAGGTCGTCGAACCGCACGTGCTCGGACCACCCGAGGGAGTCCCGATCGATGCGTACCGCCAGTTCCTCTATGGTCCAAACCCGCTCGGATAGCAGCCGGCCCGCGACGTAAATGGCAAGCGGCAAGTTTCCGAGGAGGGCGCAGAGCGTAAGGGCCTTCGGGGGGGTATTCTCCGGCGCCAGGCGCTCGCCTAGCAGAAGCTCAAGCGCCCCAGCTTCGTCAAGGACGCCCAAGGTCAGAGGGCGGACCTGCGCCAGGTGCGGCAGGCGCGTGGTCAGGAGCACGCACGTGTTCGAATTCGGTACCCAGGACGACCACGCCCTGGCCTCGTCGACGTTGTCCAGAATCAGGAGATGAGGTTTGTCGGATGGTTCTTCGAGCCTCGCCTTGACTGCGCGAATGCGGCCCTTTAGGGACGTGGCATCGTCCAGGCCTAGCGCCAGCGGGTCATCCGCCAGGCTGGCAAAGCTTGCCTCCAGACCTGCCCCCTCTGCGTCCACCCAGAGCAGGTGGCCATAGCTGTCCGCGTAGCGGTGGGCGTACTCGATCGAAAGCTGAGTCTTGCCCACCCCTCCCAACCCCGTAAGGCTTGCGCGGCGAGCGTCCCGCTGCCCCAACGCAAAAGGCACCCCAGGCGCGAGCAGTGCGTGGATCTGCTCGAGTTCGACGGACCGACCAACGAAGCCGATATTCTGAAGGGGAAGGTTGCTCTTTCGGGGCTGGCCGATCTGGCGCGGCTGCTGAAGAAGCTGGTTGATCGTCGCATCCCCAGCGATATTGAGCTGCTGGTCAACCGGACCATGGTTGACGATGGACTGGCTTCGCGTCTTAGTCGCTCTCCTAGCCATTCGAGGCACCTACACACGCTGATTGTGTCCGTGGCAGTCGCATCATCCGACCTATAGATACTCCGGCGTGGTCACCAACTTGGCATCGGTATGCCTGGAAACCACATACTCCGCCATCCTCCCATCTCCATCAGCATCGATTAGGGCGTGAACCTCGAAGTCAGCGCCGTCTGGGCTGACTTCGACCCAGTAGCCAGCCCGAACCTCACCATCAGGCCTCCAGCCTAGTTCGCTCCAGCCAGAGCCGCCTTGCCAATGATGGAGGCCGCGAGAAGCGTCCTTCGTCGCCAGCGCTCTGCTTCCACACGGGACGAATCGGTCATACGCGGCATCGAAGGCAAGTTGTGCCGTCTTGATCCCCATGATGTTCGGACGAATCTCAGCGTGGGTAGCTCGCGCCCAGGACTCCTTGAATCGGCCCAGAACGCCAGGGAGAAGCCCCCCCGAACGAGTAGGCTCAGGTTTGAGCGGCAGCGGCGAAGAACCCATAGGCGTCCGCCGGAGCGGCCCGACAGGAGGCGGCGTGACCTCCGGCTGGCCCGAGAGGTACAGGAAGAGGCTTTCGTATCCAGCGGGGAGCCGATGGTACGTGAACGGCCTAAGTGCAAGCGGGATGTGCGCCTCGCTCCCGCTGTCTAGCAGCACTGGGATCAGCTTTTCGTTGATGGTGCCTGCGTCGTAGAGCACCTGCATGGCCAGCAGACCCTCCCAGGTCGGGCCCTTGCCCTTTCCGGCCTCCTCCTTGCCTTCGAAGCGCCGCATGTAGGTCTCGGTGCAGACTAGGAGGATGTACCTCGCCTTCTCGATCTGCTCCTGCATCCAGCGAGGCCAGCCTTGAGGCGGGTTCGCTTCGTAGCGGTCGATCCAGGCGTCGATGCCGTCGGCGCGGAGGCGGTTGGCGAGTTCAAGGACGGCCTGTTCGTGGGCGGAGGAGTCGTGGCTGTAGCTGAGGAAGACGCGGACCGGTGCTTCCTGTGGCGCAGCCACATTCTCGCGTTTAAGATCCATAGGCGTCCTGGCAATCGGTATGATCGCACGTCGACGCAATGCGACTAACTTCGGGGCAGCGTTGACCGTCGATGTCCATGACTTCAGGATAGCGCGCTCGCGGCGATCGAGCAGCCTACCCGTCCCGTTCCACCCACATCCCCGCCACCTTCCTCACCTGCTCCTCCAGGTCCGGCCGCGCCGCCAGCGCCGCCTCGTAGAAGGCCACCGGGTCCTGCGTCGCCAACTGCCCCGAAGGCTCCGACGCCCTCAAGCTCCGCTCCGCGGTCTGCGGCACCCAGCCCCGCGGAGGCGCTGAGCCGACGCGGAAGTGGAGCGCCAGGCAGGCATCCAGGGTCCGCGGGGCCGCAGAGGGCAGGGCAGGTGACGCTGACGGGTCGCTGAGCGGCATCGGGCACCTCGCGCGCGTACGTGAATCTAACCCGGCGGCGACGCGATCCCCCCCTTGGCCCGGAATTTTTGCGTGAAGGCCGACAACACGACCGCCCTTCCCCGGGGTGGCCGGGGGTGGCCGGGGGTGGCAAGATGAACCCCTACGCTCGCGAGCAGGACCTCCATCCCAGGTGCGTCCAGCGCATCGAGGGGGTGGCGCCCGAGACGAGCTGCGCGCCATCCACCCGTCAGGCAGCCCCGCCCAGATCCCCCAGGATCTCCTCAATCTGCTCCAGCGCGCTTCGCAGATCGTCGGCGATCTCCGCCGCGATCACGTCCGGCTCCGGCAGGTTCTCCGCGTCGAGCAGGCTGTCGTCCTTGAGCCAGAACAGGTCCAGGCTGCACTTGTCCCGCGCGACCAGCTCGTCGTAGCTGTAGCCACGCCATCGACCCCCGGGGTTCTGCTCGGACCAGGTCGCTACACGGGCGGCTCGCGCCCCCTGGGAGTAGAGCTTCACGAACTCATCGAGGTCGCCCCGCTTCATCGGGTTGGTCTTGAGCGTGAAGTGCTGGTTGGTCCGAAGGTCGTAGACCCACAGCCGCTGCGTCCAGGGGTTCGGGCTGGCTGGCTGGCGATCGAAGAAGAGGACGTTCGCTTTCACGCCCTGGGCGTAGAAGATGCCCGTGGGCAGGCGGAGCAGGGTGTGGACGTCGCACTCGGTGAGCAGGCGCCGCCGGATGATCTCGCCCGCGCCCCCCTCGAAGAGCACGTTGTCGGGCACGACGACGGCC
>CAZKWG010000534.1:0-5919 GCA_964556105.1 uncultured Enterobacterales bacterium
GTGCCGATGGGCACCGGGCTGTTGCGCAGGATCCACTCCCGCGTCTCGCGGATGTTCCTGCCCGTGGACAGGTCCATCACCGTGTCGGCGCCCCAGCGCACCGCGCGCCGCAGCTTGTCGACCTCCACGTCCAGGTCGCTCTTCACCGCGGAGTTCCCGATGTTGGCGTTGACCTTCACCAGGAAGGCCCGCCCGATCACCATCGGCTCCAGCTCGAGGTGGCGCTTGTTCGCCGGGATGATCGCCCGGCCCGCCGCCACCTCCGCGCGCACCGTCTCGGGCTGCATGTTCTCGCGGAGGGCGACGAAGCGCATCTCCTCCGTGATCACGCCCTGCTTCGCGTACCAGAGCTGCGTGGGCGTGCGGTCGCCGCGCGCCTCCCGCGCCTGAACCCAGGCCCGGCGCCGCCCAGGCAGCCCCGCGCGCGGGTCCAGCCCTTGCGGGCCGCTCGTGTCGTAGAGCAGGTGCCGCTCACCGTTGGTGAGCACCACCTCCTCGAAGGGTACGCCGAGATCGCCAATCTCGACCTTGTTTCTGCCCGGACCCTGACCTGCGACGGGATCTTCCATCAGGCGCGCTCGTTGTCGGGGTTGACGTAGTAGCCAACCCCCTCTGTCGGGCGCAGCGGCGAGTCCCGCCTCGAGAAGACCTCGCTGCGCAGATGCGAAGCGAGGAGCTGCTTCCCCGAGGGGCCGCTCTTCAGCCACGTGTCGCGCAGCTTGCGGAAGACCGCCTCCTCGTCCGCCTTCTCGAGCCCGGCGATGCGTCGCAGGCAGAGGTCGAGATAGTCGGCCGTCTCGGCGTTGTAGGGAACCTGGGCCTCTTCGAAGAGGTCCGTGAGCCAGTCCAGATACGCAGCAGGCATGGGCTGCTGTCTAGCCCGCGCGCCTCTCCGCGTCCATAGGGCTCAGTTCTGACGGCTCTTGGGCGCGTGCTCGCGGCTGTCGACCACCCGGCCCTCGGCGTCCAGCAGCGTGGCCCGGTCGCGGTCGTTGTTCCAGATCGGCCACTCGCTGCCCAGGAAGACCTTGAGCGCCGCGCTGGGATCGGCCTGGTGCTCGCCCACGCCGGAGCGGATCTCGAAGGTGTAGCCCGGCGGGATGGTGACGGCGGGGAGCTGCCAGGCCGTGCCCGAGATGTCCGTGATGCGGTAGCTCGACAGGTCGAGCGGGGTGCTCGCGACGTTGCAGACCCGCAGGTACTCGGCGTTGACGTTCTCGCGCTCGTCGCCGCGCCCGTTGGCATGGAAGCTCGTGATGTGAAGCTCGCCCTTGTAGCGGGCGTCGCTCCAGATCCCGAGGCCCTCGGCGCGCGCCCGGGCCTGCGCCGCCAGCAGCGCGCTCAGGTCGGCGTCCGCGGGGGCGACGATGAAGACGTGGGCCAGGCCACGCGAGACGAGGTGCAAGGCGAGATCTTCGCCATCGACCTCGATGTTGGCGATCAGGCGGCCGTAGTGGTCGCGCACCGCGGAGCCGTAGCTCAGCTTGACCTGGTGCCCGGCGACGAACGCCTCCGCCGCGTCCCGCGCCTCGGCCGCGAACTCCTCGTAGGGCTTGATCTCCGGCGTGTTCACCGAGCGAAGCCGCACCCGGTCGCCCGTCTCCAGGGTCATGGTGTCGCCGTCGTACACGCTGATGACCTGCGCGGTCAGCGGGGGAGGCGCTACAGGGGCAGCGGCTGGCTCACCGGCGTGGGCGATCTGAAGCAGGAGGAGCAGGGAGACGAGGGTCATGGCTGTCCTGCGAGCGCACACCAGAACACGACGACGTTCACGGGCGAGGAGGCCGTGGACGACGGGTGGGTGGAGGCCAGAGGGAGGGCGAAACCAGGAGCTCTTCGCCCATCACTAACACACGGGGCATCGGAGAGGGTCCCTCTGCCACGAAATTGTCTCCCGTGATCTTATCGAACTCAAGACTTGACCCGTCAACCTGAGCAGCGCTATGCTCGTGAGCCTGTCGAGGTTCCAGATGATCTCTCCTCTCCTGCTCGGCCTCTTGCTCGCCTGCGCCGAGGGGGCCCGCAGCTCCTCGCCGCTCCCACGGCCGCTGGGGGTCACAGGGACGCCCGCCTCTCTGGACGAGGCCCCTCCCTGGGCGCAGGAGCGCCAGACGACGCTGAGCGTCGTGGCCGCGGGCGACATCATCCCGCACCCGTCCATCAAGGACGTCGCCGCGCGCCAGAACGTCCTGGACGCGGCGGGGAGCAGCCAGAATCACGAGGGCTGGGGCGCGCTCTTCGCGGACGTGGCGCCGGCGCTGACGGCGGCGGATCTGGCCTTCGTCAACCTCGAGACCCCCATCGCGCCGGACAACCACAAGACGCTGGCGTCCAAGATCTTCAACGGCCCGCCGGCCCTCCTGGATGCGCTGGTCGGCGCGGGCGTGGACGTCGTCTCCTTCGCCAACAACCACGTCTATGATCAGGGCCGCAGCGGATTCGTCGAGACCATGGATCGGCTGGCGAAGACCCCGCTCGTCTCCATCGGCGCCGGGCGCACCTGTGACGACGCCGCGGCCCCGCGCCTCCTCACGCGGAACGAGATCACGGTCGCCTTCATCGGCAGCACCCGCCTGCACAACGCGCACCTCAACCGCGGCGAGGACGAGCCCTGCAGCTTCGTGCTCGACGCCAAGGTGGTCGCGGAGCAGGCGAAGGCGGCGCGGGCGGCCGGCGCGGACGCCGTCATCCTCAGCGTCCACTGGGGGGTGGAGTACGAGACCACCCCGCTGCGCTGGGACGTTGACCTCGCGCACCGCCTGCTCGAGAGCGGGGTCGACGTCATCCTCGGCCACCACCCCCACGTCTTGCAGCCGGTCGAGGTCTACGAGACCAGGGACGGTCGCACGACCTTCGTGGCCTACAGCCTCGGCAACTTCGTCTCGGGGCAGGGGCTGAAGTACAGCCATGGCCTGCACCCGCTGGACGCCGGGAACACGCGCGACGGCGCCCTGCTGAGCTTCAAGGTCGTCAAGTCCACGCTCGCCGACGGGAGCACCCGCACCTGGCTCGCCGATCTCTCGGTGGAGCCGATCTGGAGCGAGACCGGGACGCGCAGCTGCCTGCGGGAGAGCGGCGTGCGCGCCTACATCCGCCCCGTGATCAACCGCGTCGAGATCCCACACGCGCGCGCCCTGGCCGAGGCCGAGCCGGACAAGAAGCGCCGCGCGGAGCTCGAGCGCTGCGTGGGCCTGTACGAGGCCCGCCGCGCCCACGCCGGCAGCGTGCTCGGCCCGTCCTGGATGCTCGCGGGCGCCAACGCCGCCGCTGCGCTGGCGGGTGAGGAGGGCTGAGGAGGCAGAGGCCTACTCGACGTCCTCGATGGCTCCCTCGGCGCTCAGCGTGTCGTAGAGGTCGCCGCCACGCTCCCAGCTCTCCAGCGCGTCGGCGTCGAGGCCGGACGCGCCGACCAGGAAGCTCGTCGAGAGCGCGAGCACGGCGCTCTGGATCTCGGCGTCGGTGAACAGCGTGTTGGTGCCGCCGCAGATCGCGGTGCAGCTCGTGTCGGTGGGGCTCTCGAAGTCGCAGTGATCGGCCTCGACCGCGCGCAGGCCGCGCCCGTCATTGGCCTGCTCCACCATCCCTGTGCCGTTGTTGAAGGAGTTGCACAGGGAGCCGGTCCCGAAGATCGCGTAGGCCGGCGCGCGGATATCGGGCGCCGCCGTCTTGCCGTAGTCGGAGGCGTCCACCGGGTCCAGGCCGAGCACGCCCACCGCCTCGTCGCTCTCGGAGGCCGCCAGGAAGGCCGCCAGCCCGCCCGCGGAGTGGCCAGCGAAGAGCGGCGCCGTCGAGCCCAGGGCCGTGGCGAGCGTGCGCAGGTCCTCGCCGTTCTGGACGTGATCGGCGTCGATGAAGCTGGCGTGGCAAAGGTTGGGCGCCACGACGTCCAGGCCCCAGCTCGCGAAGTGACGCGCCCAGCCGTCCATATTGGCGTTGGTCCGAGAGAACCCGTGCGCGAGGATGACCATGGGCGGGCTGCTGGGGCCGTCCGGCGTGTACCGTACATAGGTCATGGTGCAGTCAGCGTCGATGCGCTCGCTGCTGTCGCGCTCGGTGACGTCGTAGGGGCCGGTCGCCGTGTAGTCCGTGGCGCCTGGCTCTCCTTCGCCCTCGCCTTCGCCCTCGCCTTCACCCTCTCCTTCGCCCTCTCCCTCGCCCTCTCCTTCGCCCTCGCCCTCGCCCGACGCAGAGTCGGCGTCGCCCGAGTCTGCGCTGTCGTCGAGATCGCCCGGCAGGTAGCCGTCTTTGGGGTTGATCGTGGTGCCGCATGCCAGAAGCATCAGGGTCATCGGGATCATCTGCGCGTCTCCTCCAGGTTCGTCTCGCTCAGGGGCGGCTCGAGCGCGCCCGCGCGTCGAGGCGGGACGCCTGCCAGAGCAGGTAGACGTCGTCCGGGCTCAGCGTCGCCGCCCGCCACGCGGCGTCGCGCGCCTCGGGGAGCAGGCCCATGGCCTCATAGACGGTCGCCTGCGTGTCGAGGTACTCGCTGCGCTCGGGCGCCGCGGCGATGGCCTCCTCTACCCGCTTCCGCGCGTTCTCCAGGTCCTCGCCGGCCATCGCGAGGTACCAGGCCTCACAGTTGGCGCGGGACGCGTCCTGAACGCGCTCGCAGTCGCGCGCCTTCCCCGCGTTGGCGAGGGCGCTGGCGCGACCCGGATCCCCGGTCAGGCGCAGCGCGATCGCGGCGAAGTCCATCGGCTGATCGCCCGGATGCAGGCGGCCGAGGGCGCGGTCGATGTCCTCTTCGAGCAGGCCGCGCTCGCCGCTGGCGGCCGCCTCGAGGCCATAGAGCCAGAAGGTCGCGCCCCAGGTGGGCGCGCGCTCCAGCAGGCGTCGGGCGTAGGTGATGGAGGCGAGGGCGTCGCCCTCGTAGGTGTAGTTTGCCACTTTGAACACGAGCGCAATCACCGCGCTGTCGGCCTTGGCCTCAAAAATCAGGATCGCCAACAGCAACAACGCGCCAAACACGAGGTGGCAGCCATGCCGAAGTCTCGTGCGAGCCGCCTCGGACATCTCCGGCCGCCGCTCCATGCCCAGAATGTCGATGCAGAACGAGGTCGTCAGTGTCGTGAGCACCGAATCCGCACTCGAAAACGTGGCGGCCGTCAGGCCCAGAAGAAACGCGATGCCGGCCACCCCCCCGAGGTGCTCCAGGGCCAGTGTCGGGAAAAGAAGATCCGTTTTCTCCGGAATCGAGATGCCCCGCACTTGCGCAAAACGGTAAAGCATCGCCCCCAAAGCCAGAAACAGGAGGTTCACGATCACGACGATCACCGAAAACCAATGGATGTTCCGCTGAGCCTCGCGCAGGGAGCGGCAACTCAGATTCTTCTGCATCATGTTCTGGTCGAGTCCGGTCATGCAGATCGCAATGAATGCTCCCCCGATAAACTCTTTCCAAAAGCTGTTGGCGGGCGCCCATTCCCAGACGAAGACGCGACTGTAAGGACTCTCACGAACCGCCTGCACCCACTCCACCGGTCCCAAATCCAGCGCGGTGCCTATCGCCACCACGGAAAGCACCAAACCCAAAAGCAGAAAGGTCGATTGGAATGTGTCGGTCCATACCAGGGTCTTGATGCCCCCACGGTAGGTGTAGAGAAGGATCAGAAGAATGATCGCGGTCACGCTCAGCCAAAACGGAATCCGCCACCCGCCAAAGGTGAACCGATCAAAGACAAACCGCTGCACGATTCCCGCCGCCAGATACAACCGGGCCGCCGCTCCGAGCAACCGGGAAACCAGAAAGAACGCTGACCCGGTTCGCTGGGCCGCCCCACCCAGCCGACGTTCCAGATACGAATAGATCGAGGTCAGGCCCAGACGGTAATAGAGCGGCAACAGGACGTGCGCGATGACAACGTATCCCGCGACGTACCCGAGAACCATCTGCAGGTAGGAGAATTCGACCGCCCGGAC
>CAZKWG010000535.1:0-5916 GCA_964556105.1 uncultured Enterobacterales bacterium
ACCGCAAGGAGGCGGATGGACCCGCCCCGGATGGGCGGCCGTGGATGGAGCACGCGGTGGCGTGGATGGAGAAGGCCGCGGCGGTGCCGGGGGCGCCACTCTGGTACCGTAGGGCGGCGGCCGGCTTCTACGACAAGCGAGGCCAGCGCAAGGCGGCGCTGCGCTACCTCGAGGACGAGATCCGCGTTGAGTCCGATCCCGCGCTGCGCGCCGAGCTCGAGGCGAAGTTTCGCGAGGTCTACCACGACGAGGTCGCGGAGCGCCTCGAGCAGCTCCGCGCCAGCCACAAGGAGCGCACGGGGCGCGACATCACCGCCCCCGAGGAGCTCGGCCCGCTGCCGGACGATCCGCTGGGCGGCCGGTGGATCCTCTCGCCGACCGGCGACATCCGCAGCTCCGTCCGCGACACCATCCTCATGGAGCGCGCCCGGCGGCGCGAGCGACGCCAGCTCTTCGGCCTGTGGAGAACGGACGAGGCCGCTCCTTGATGGTGGACGCGGTCATCGGGCTGGGCAGCTCGCTGGGCGCTCGGGAGGCCACGCTGCGGCTCGCCGTCCAGGCCCTCGACGCGGCGGAGGGCGTGGAGGTCTCGCGGGTCGCGCGCCTCTATCGAACGCAGCCCATGGGCGCAGCCACCCGCTGGTTCCTCAACAGCGCCGTGCGCGTGCGCACCCGCCGCTCCCCGCGGGGCCTGCTCGACCTGTGCAAGAGCATCGAGCGTCGCCTGGGCCGAAGACCCTCGGCTCGCTGGTCCGATCGAGCCTTGGACCTTGATATTCTCCTGTTTGGCGGGCATGTTCGCCGCGGGGCGGGGCTCACGCTCCCGCACCCGGGTCTGCTGGAGCGGTCCTTCGCGCTGGTCCCGGCGCTCGAGGTCGCACCTGATCTGGTCCACCCGATCCGCGGCTGCCGCCTGGATCGAATTCCACTACCCGCCGGGCCCGCGCCTGCGGTCTGTGGCACGCTGAGCGCCCCAGCGCTTGCGCGCAGCCACGCGCCACAGTACACAGGGCGCGGCCAGGGAAGCCGGAGCGCGCGCATGAAGCTCTTCCTCGACACGGCCAACCTGGACGAGATCCGGGAGGTCGCGAGCTGGGGGATACTCGACGGGGTCACGACCAACCCGACCCTGATCGCTCGGGAAGGGCGCGACTTCGTAGAGACCATCCACGAGATCTGCGAGATCGTGCAGGGGCCGGTCTCCGCGGAGGCGGTCTCGCGTGACGCCGAGGGGCTGATCCGCGAGGGGCGCCTGCTCGCGCAGGTCCATGAGCACATCGTCGTCAAGGTGCCCATGAGCGTCGAGGGGCTGAAGGCCACGCGCGTGCTCTCCGATGAGGGCATCGACGTCAACGTCACCCTGATCTTCCAGCCCGCCCAGGCGCTGCTCGCGGCCCGCGCCGGGGCCGCCTATGTCTCTCCTTTCCTCGGTCGCCTCGACGATCTCGGCCAGGACGGCGTCGACATGATCAGCCAGTGCGCGCGGATCGTCGGAGCCGACCCGGAGCTCGGGACCAGCGTCCTGGCCGCCAGCATCCGCAATCCCGGCCACGCGATCTCCGTCGCCCTCGCCGGCGCGGACGTCGCCACCATCCCCTACAAGGTCTTCCGAGCCATGCTCCACCACCCGCTCACAGAGCAGGGTCTGAACGCCTTCCTCGAGGACTGGTCCAAGACGGCCGACCCCGACATCACGGGGCAGGTGACGCGCTGGCTCGCCCGGCGTGGATCGCGGGCCTGATCATGCCATCCGCCCAGCCACGCAACGAGAAGAGGGCCAGGATCCTCGAGGCCGCGATCGACGTCTTCGCCGAGAAGGGCTTCCACGCGGCGCGCATCTCCGACATCGCCAACAAGGCTGGCGTGGCGGACGGGACGATCTACCTCTACTTCAAGCACAAGGAGGACATCCTCCTCTCCGTCTTCGAAGAGAAGATGGACGAGCTGATGGTCGAGCTGGGCGCCGCGCTGGAGGGAATACCGGATCCTCGAGACCGAATCCGCGCTTTCGCGAGGCATCACGTCTATCAGCTGCGCAAGCATCCAGCGCTTGCCCAGGTCTTCCAGGTCGAGTTAAGACAGTCTCGGAAGTTCCTACGAGAGTATCGACCTGAGAAGCTCTGGGCCTATCTGGAGATGTTCGGGAAGATGGTCGAGGAAGGGCAGGCGCTCGGCCTGTTCCGGCCCGAGATTGACCCCTTCGTCGCGAAGTGGGCGTTCTTCGGCTCCCTCGATGAGATCTCGATTCAATGGGTGCTCTCGAGGAAGCGAGAGCGCTTCAACCTGGACAAGGCGGCGGAGCAGGTCGCGGAGGTCATCCTCCGGGGCATCGAAGCACAGGCTCCCGCTTAGGAGGCGTCAGTGAAGATCGGAGTTTGCCTGAAGCAGGTCCCGGCGACCGACACCCGGCTCCGGATCGACAACGCGGGCACGGGTATCGTGCTCGCGGACATCAAGTGGGAGATCAGCCCCTACGATGAGTTCGCCCTCGAAGAGGCGCTGCGCCTCCGCGACGCGGGCATCGGCACGGAGGTGATCGTGTTCACCCTGGCCGGCGCCGACGCTGACCAGCGGATCCGCGACGCGCTCGCCCGCGGCGCGAACCGGGCCATCCGGCTGGACGATCCGGCCTTCGCCGGGCTGGACAGCCTCGGTGTGGCGCGCGTCCTCGCCCAGGCGGCTCAGAAGGAGGGCGTGCAGCTCATCCTGACCGGCAAGCAGGCGGCGGACGACGACAACGGCCAGGTCCCGGCGATGATCGCCGAGATCCTGGACTGGGCGCAGGCGCTGGTCGTGGACCGGCTGGAGATCGGCGGCGGGCAGTTCAAGGCCTGGCGCGTCTCCGGCGGTGGCGTCCGCGAGATCATCGAGGGGCCGCTGCCCGCCGTGATCTCCTGCGCGAAGGGCCTGAACGAGCCGCGCTACGCGTCGCTCAAGGGCATCATGGAGGCCAAGAAGAAGTCGTTGACCGTGGCGAACGCGGCGGCGATCGGCCTGGACGCGGCGGCCGTCGCGAACCCTGTGGTCCGCACGGCGCGCTGGTCGCTTCCGCCGGATCGGCCGAAGGGTCGCGTCCTCAGCGGCGACAATCAGACGGTGGTGCGCGAGCTGGTTCGCCTGCTCCGTGAAGAAGCCAAGGTCATCTGAAACGCGTTCCACTGGAGTCTACCATGGGCAAGGGAATCCTGGTCCTCTGCGAGCAGAGCGGTGGGACCTTCAAGAAGACGGCGTTCGAGCTGCTGGGCAAGGCCCGCGAGCTCGCGGCCTCCATCGGCGGGCCGGTCTCGGCGCTGGTGATCGGCTACGGCGGCGGCGCCGAGCTCGGCGGCTACGGCGCGGACACCGTGTACACGGTAGAAGGCGCTGATTTCGCCGACTACAACACCGGCCCCTTCGTGCGCGCCATCCAGGCCGCCGTCGCCGCGGCGGATCCGGCCGTGCTGCTGGCTCCGGCCAGCCCGCAGGCCCGCGACGCCCTCCCGCGGCTCGCCGCCCGCCTCGGCGCTGGGCTGGGGACCGAGGTGGTGGAGCTGCGCGTGGACGGCGGCAAGGTCGTGGGGCGGCGCCCCATGTACGCCGGCAAGGTGCTGGTGGACGTGGAGATCAGCTCCTCGCTGGCCATGTTCACCGTGCGCGGCAACGCCTTCCCGGTGCCGTCCTCGAACGGCGGCAAGGCGGGGCTCAGCGCCCTGTCCGTCCAGCTCACCGCCTCCGATCTCGCCGTGCGCGTCGTCGGTCGCGAGGCCCCCTCCACCACGGCGGTTGACCTCACCGAGGCCGATCGCATCGTGTCGGGCGGCCGCTCGCTGAAGAGCGCCGAGAGCTTCGACGCGGTGGTCCGGCCGCTCGCCAGCGCCGCGCGCGCCACGGTCGGCGCCAGCCGGGCCGCGGTGGACGCCGGCTACGCGAAGCACTCGGAGCAGGTCGGGCAGACGGGCAAGACCGTCAACCCGAGCCTCTACATCGCGCTGGGCGTCTCTGGCGCCATCCAGCACCTGGCGGGCATGCGCACGTCGAAGGTGATCGTCGCGGTGAACAAGGACCCCGAGGCGCCGATCTTCCAGGTCGCGACGTACGGGATCGTGGCAGATCTCTTCGAGGTCGCTCCGCTGCTCCAGGCCGAGCTCTCCAGGGTACTCGAGGGCTGAACTCAAGGCGGTCGGGGCTACGCTGAATGTTACACTCAGCGAGCTCTTCAGACCTGGGGTTGGAATGGGCTCCGAAGGAGGTCCCTCCACGACGGCGGGTTCGCCGGACAGCGCTGAGCTCTTCAAGGTCCTGCGTCGGCTCGCGCACGAACAGGACCGCCGGGGAGTGATCCGCCTGGTCGAGCGCTGGGCGGAGCTGGGCGAGCTTCCTCGGGAAGCGCGCATCGAGGAGGCGAAGGCCTTCCTCGACCTGCGGCTGATGGATCGCGCCTGGGTGCGGCTCAAGGAGCTCACCGAGCAGAACGCCGACGATCTGGACGCGCTGCTGCTCATCGCTCGGCTCTATGTCGATCGCGGGTGGCCTGCGCGCGCGCGCCGCGCGCTGGATCGCCTGAGCACGCTGGGATGTCCGGCTTCGGAGCTGGCAGAGCTGAGCAGGCGCGCCGACCAGCCTCCCTTGGAGCCGCCCTCCGACGCCCGCGAGGTGGAGCGTGGCGGCTCGCCGGCGCAGCTCCTGGCCCTGGCCGAGGTCTTCCTGGCGACCGGCAGCTTCCTCCGCGCGCGCAGCCTGCTGGAGCGTGTCCGTCGCGCGAACCCCACGAATCTCCGAGCCGAGCTGCTCCTCTGGGGCATCCAGGGCGAGTTCGTCCGGCGCGGCGAGAGCCTCAGCGACCTGCTGCGCGAGCTCAACCCGCCCGAGGTCCTGGACGACGTCGAGGACGGGGACTGGGACACCGCGGAGCACACCGACGTCGGCGCCACCGACGAGGGCGGCACCGAGGCGCCGACCACCGAGGTGGCCGTGGCTCAGGAGGAGCGCGAGAGCGCCCAGTTCCCGAGTCTGTTCCGCCGCCCCGCCCAGGACGGCCCCGAGGCCGAGGACGACGATGAGCCCACCGTCGCCTCGATGCTGGCCAGCGCCGATGACCTCAAGGAGCCGCTCCCGGACGCGGGCACGGACCCGGGGGACGGCTCGGCGACCCAGGGCGGCGACACGCAGATCATGTCCATCCTCCCTGGGCCCGGGCGCGGCCTGGCGCCGGTCGAGGGCCCCATCCACCGCCCGAGAGAGGGCGCCGGCGCCGGTCCTGCCGTGCTCGAGCCGCTGGACCTCCGCGCCTGGCAGCGCAGCATGGGCCTGGGCGCGAAGGACAGCCAGATCCCGCTCGAGCGCGACGACGCCCCCAGCGAAGACTTCCTGGAGGACGAGGACCAGGACATCGTCGTGATGACCCGGCGCGAGGTCCCGGAGGAGGAGCCCGCGCCCGTCACGCCGGCCCAGCGCAAGCCGATCGAGGTCGTCGAGAAGTACCCGCAGCCGCTGGTGCAGCCCGCGGCGGCCCGACCCGCGACCCCGCTGCAGCCGGTCCAGGCCCCCGAGCAGCCGGCCTTCGTGGACGACGACAGCTTGCCGGCGGCGCCCACGGACTGGGGCCGGATGATCATCGTGGTGGCGCTCACCGCGGGCCTGCTGGTCGGCACGGGGATGCTGCTCTTCCAGGGCGTGCAGCGCTTCGCCGCCGATCGTATCCTCGACGAGTCCGAGCGCGTCGCGGCCCAGGGCCTCGCCGAGCCGCTGATCTCCCTGCACGAGCGCCTCGTCGGGGAGATCGCCGCGGGCAGCCCGCCGCGCTGGGCGCGCCAGCTCGCCGCCGCCCACGCGGCGCTCGCGCTCTGGGAGCAGGACGGCGATGAGTCCTTGCGCGACGAGGCCCGCTCTAGGCTGGCGGACGCCAAGGACGCGCCGATCCACGCCAGCGCGGAGCTC
>CAZKWG010000536.1:0-5910 GCA_964556105.1 uncultured Enterobacterales bacterium
ACGGGCGCTGGCGAGCCACCACGCTCCCGCACGCCTGGGAGGGGCTCTCGTCGACCCGCCGCGCGGAGCTTCACGGCGCGCTGGCCCTCGCGCAAGAGCCCGGCTCCCCCACGCGTCTGCGACACCTCCTCGGTGCGGGGCTGACGCGCGCCTCCGCGGAGGAGGCAGGGCGATCGGCGGTCGCCCGCGCTCGCCAGGGCGACGTGGACGGGGCGCTCCTGCGCGTGGACCTGGGGCTGCGGGTGGCGCGGGGGCTGCTCGATCTGGAGGTCGAGCGGGCGCTGCTCCGCGCTCGAACCTGGATCTCGCTGTCCGCCAGCGCCCCCGACGCCCTCCGCCGCACCCGCTACGAGCTGGCGCGCGCCGCCACACCGCCGGGCGAGCTCGCGCCCCTGGTTGCGCTGCTCGACGGCGCCGAGCACGCGCGGGCAGGTCGCACCGAGGCCGCGCTCGCCGCGCTCGCCGCGCTGCCCTCCGACGCCGACGAGAACCTGGACCGTTGGCGCTATGGCCTGGCCATCGAGGCCACCCAACACATCGGCGGCGCCCCCTTCGAGCGGGCGCTTCAGGCCGCAGACGAGCAGGCGAAGCGGCGCGGCACCGCGTCGGCCTGGGCGGACGCGCAAGGCTGGCGTGGCCTGTGGCTGCTCGGTCGCGGGGCCTGTGCGGAGGCGGAGGGCCTGCTTGCCAAGGCCGCCGATGGGAAAGCGACGGTGTCGGGACGACTCTCCGTGATGGGCACCCGCGCCGTGGCTTTGCTGGAGTTGCGCCGTTTCTCCGATGCTGTTCAGCTCGCCGACGCCCTGCTCTCCGAGGCGCTCTCCACCGGCCTGCCCATCTACGCCGCCATCGCCAGCTGGGCGCGGCGCAGCGCCGCCTGGCGCCAGGGCGAGCCGCTGGCGCCCGACTGGGAGCTGGTCGAGGCCGCCGCGCTGCTCGAGGGCGACGTGAGACGCGCCCAGATCGCGTTTACCGAGGCCGCCTTCGCCTGGCGACGCGGCCTTCGATCATCGGCCGAGACGCTGGCCACCCTGGCCGCCCAGGTCTGGGCCAGGCGCGGGTCCGAGGCGGCGATCATGGCCGAGGCCCTCGCGGCCGTGTGCGCAGATCCCGATCCGGCTTACCTCTCCCGCCTGGCCGAGCGCGCAGCGCGCGCGCTGGACGGCGCATACCCGGGCCTCGCCTTGCAGGCGCTGGGGCTCCTGGCATCTATCGATGCATCTATCCTCAAAACCTACCAGACCAGGGCTGAAGACGCTTTTCGTGCCCTGCCTCCGGTCTTCCGCCGTGGACTGCGCGAGGCCGTCGATCTCAACCTCGTGTTCCGTTTCACGGACCGCCCGATCACAGAGTCCCCCTCCGAGCCATGAAGGTGCGTGCCCCCGCTCAACCTTCGGGGCCCGGAGTGACCCATGCTACTGTTGAACGTCCCCTATTACCTCGCCGACGATCGCGCCCCCCAGATGCACTCGGGCACGGCCGACTACGTGCCGGACCCCAACGACGATGGCGAAGACCCCCTCACCCCCTCGGGCATCAGCCAGAGCAGCCGCGACCTGCTGCCGGACGAGACCTGGGGCGTCGGCTGGGCCAGCGCCCCCTCCCCCGGCCAGTCCGGCACGAGCCAGGAGCTGCTCGCCTTCTGGAGCGGCCTGCCCGCGAACTTCCCTCCGCTGGCCGCCGATCTTCGCGTGCCCGGCATCATCCGCGTCCGCGACCGCAGCCCCTCGGACAGCCTCTACACCAGCGCGTCGGCCTTCAAGAGCGCGGTCGCCGCCCATCAGACCGCGCTTGGCCGTGACGTCGTCTGCTTCGACGCGACCGGCACCCGCTACGCCGATCTGAACACGAACTTCAGCGACCAGACCACCGGCGCCGAGACCCGCGACATCTACCGCGAGTCCGACGCCACCAAGGTCGGCGAGGCCTTCCTGTACCGGGCCAGCGCGACCCAGACCGTTCAACACTGGGTGCTCTTCAACACTGAACGTTTCGACCAGGTGCGCGTCGTCAAGCGCACCAGCGGCGGCTACGGCTCGCTGCAGGGCTTCCTGTCCAGCCTGTCCAGCCAGAAGCCCAACGGGGTGTCCTGGCCCCACGCGGTCGAGACGGTGACCCACTACCTCTCCTGCCCCTGGTGAGGTGAGCGATGCCGTCACGCGTGTTGTACCTCGGCTTTCAGCCCGAGGATGCGGATGATCTCGGGATCGACGCCGAGCTGGACGCCATCCAGAGCCGCCTGGCCCACGCCTCGGGGTCCAACGACCTGGAGCTGATCCAGCGCCAGGACGTGGACGTGGAGGATCTCCCCACCCTGCTCGCCCAGATCCAGCCCGAGGTGCTGCACATCGCGAGCCACGGCCAGGACGGCGGCCGGCTCTTCCTGCGCAGTCGTGGTCGCTATCGGGCGATCGATCCGGTCGACGTGCAGACGATCCTGGCCGGCGCGAGCCCGCAGCTCCGGCTGGTGGTGCTCAACGCCTGCTACAGCGAGCCGCTCGCCACCGCGCTCTCGGCCCAGGGGCGCTTCGCCATCGGCTCCACCCGACGGGTGCCCTCGGAGAACGCGTCCAGCTTCGCGGGGGTGCTCTACGGGCTCATCGCCGAGGGCAAGGACCTGAAGATGGCGCACAGCGAGGCGATGGCGGCGGCGATGGCCGACGATCGTGCGCTGCGCGGCGTCTTCAAGATCCGCGAGCCCGAGGGCGCGCGCGCCGAAGAGCTCGTGCTGGCGCCTCGTTTGGCCGTGGCGACCGCATTGGAGGCCGCCCCTCCCCCGCAGCGCGTGAAGCCGAACCAGCTCCTGCTGCTGCTGGACGTCTACGCCGGCGCGGTGAGCCTGGACGAGCTGGAGAGCTGGATGGACGACCACCGTGAGCTGCGGGTCAAGCTGCGGCTCTCGGAATTCATGGCCCGCCTGGGGGTAGAGCCC
Source organism: uncultured Enterobacterales bacterium (assembly GCA_964556105.1). GTDB lineage: Bacteria > Myxococcota_A > UBA796 > UBA796 > CAZKWG01 > CAZKWG01. The sequence continues at coordinate 2,933 of CAZKWG010000536.1, forward strand.
CTGAGCGCCCTGACGACGGAGGTAGACTGGGCGGGGCTGTCGGAGGCGACGCAGGCGCTGCTGGACGCCGCCGCCGCCGCCCTGCCCGACGACGGGCGCCCCGTGGACTACACCATCGGCGGCAACGCCCCGCACCCCGTCTTCGCCCACGTCGGCTACGCCCTCTCCGCCTGGGCCGGCCGCCGCCAGACCCTGCTGCATCGCAACAAGGAGGACGGCACCTGGGTGCGCATCGATCTCGGTGAGGGGCAGCCGGTCAGCGGCCCGCGCTACTTTCAGCGCCGCCCGGGGCTGGAGCGCGGGCGAGGCTCGCCCTCCAATGGACAGCTCGGCCTCTACCTCTCGGCCTTCGGCGGCGAGGTACCGACTTCGGTGGCCGAGTTCTTCAATCGTAACCAACGAAACCTGGGCGAAGTGCTGGGCCTCCTCCACACCACCCAGGACCCGAACCGCGGCGACCGCGTCACGCCGCTCACCCGCGAGACCGGCGCCTCCGCCGCGGCCGAGCTCCAGCGCGCCAGCACCGAGATCGCGCTGGCCTGGCCCAAGCACAGCGGCCTTGTCCTCTTCGTGAACGGGCCGGACATCCTGGCCTTTCTCGCTGCGCGCGCCCTCAACCCCAACCAGGCGGGCGGCCGGCTGGGGCTGGCCTGGTACAACCGCCCCCAGGGCGCATACCAGCTGGCCTACGAGCTGCCTCTGGACGTGCGCCGCCCGCCCTACGTCCCCCAGGACGCCGACGCGGTGCTGCAGCGCCGGCGCGTCTACGACGCCATCGTCTCCGGCCTCGAGGACCTCCAGAGGAGCATCACACACGAGGACATCCTGCTGCCGCTGGGGCTGAACGTGGGCGGCGAGGCGCTCGCCCCCTGGGTCTGCCGCGTGCTGCCCGAGCTGCGCGCCGGCCGCGAGCCCGAGGGGCAGGTCTTCGAGCTCGACGTGCCCCAGCGCGCCGTGCGCATCGGAGAGGGCCTGCTGCATGCCCTGCGCGCCCTCCCCGAGGAGGACCTGCGGCGCTTCGGGCGGCTGCTCATCCTGCATGAGCTCTTGCACCAGCCGCAGCGCCTCGTCGGGACGACCTACCAGGGCATCGGCCGCGCGGGTGTGGTGCTGGAGGATCTGGACTACCACGCCGACGCCTTCGCCCTGCTCACCGCCACACGCTGGGAGATCCGCGACCAGGGCGCGCGCGGCGAGCGGCAGGCTGGCCCCCTCCTGCGCGCATATCTGCGAACCCACCTCGAGGCGCTCGCCGCCTTCGACCGGATGGAGCAGGGCGAGCCTCTGCGTCGCCTCCCCGAGCGCCGCCTGCGCCGCTACCTGCTGTGGTCGCTGCAGGCCGCCCGCGCCATGACCGTGAGCCAGCCCGCCCAGGTCGTGGCGCTCCTCGAGCGTCGCCTCCTGGTCGAGCTCGCGCCCTCGCGCGGGCGCCTGGACCCGCGCGGCGACAAGCTGGTGCTCTCCGGCGACGCCGACACGCAGATCTTCGTCGCGCTGGGCGGAGCCCTGGTGCGCGAGGCCCGCCTGGCGGCGAACTTCGAGCCCCACCAGCTCATCGAGCAGGCGCGCAAGCTGGAGCTCGACGCCCTCCGCGAGGCGCTGCGCTTCGTCGTGGACCGCAACCTCGACACGCTGGCGCCCTGGGCGAGCCTGTGAGCTCAGCTCGGCAACAGCGCGTCGAGGAAGGCGCGCCAGCAGCGATTCACCCGCTCCCGGCGCAGGCCGTGGCGGGCCGCCACCTCGCCGTCGCTGTCGCCGGTCTCCATCTTGTCCAGCATCGCCCTGCGCACCGCGTCGGCGTGAGGGCGCCCCTGCTCCTCCGCGACCCGCTCGAAGACGGCCAGCCAGCGGGCGGCGGTCACGGCCACCTCCTGCCCTGGCCTCTGGAGGCTGGCCGGCACGAGCTCATGGCGCTCCACCGAGCGCTCGAAGCGGCGGGCATGCCGGCGGAAGGTGCCCCGCAGACGGCGCCAGGCGGCGACGTAGATCAGGCCAACGCGGGGCTCCCCAGCCGGCGGCCTGGCCAGCAGCTCCGCATAGGCGTCGTAGAGCGCGTCCTCCACGTCCTGGGCGGAGGCTCGGGGAAAGCTGTGGGTCAGCGCGCGCGCGATCTGGCGGCGCGAGCCGAGGAAACGTCGCGTCAGAAGCTCCGACATCATGCACCTCTGGGGTCTGGTGTGGGGGAGCTTCGAGTAGCCATCTCGTAATATTGGTACAAAATCAACACAGAATCGTAAGATTTATACGAATCACTCTGACCACGAGGAGCACCTCCCATGAGTCTCGAGCAGGCCATCCACGATCACCTGAGCGCGCTCAACCTGACCAGAGAGGAGCGCGCCGCCGCCGCCGCCGCCCAGAACAAGCTCAACCAGCTCTTGCGGCAGAGGTTCGACCCGCAGGGCGAGGTCCGCCTCGGGGGCAGCTTCGCGCGCGGCACCGCCATCCACCCGTTGAAGGACGTGGACCTGCTGCTGGTCCTCTCGCCGCAGAAGGTGCCGGCGCTGTTGAGCCAGAACCCCGGCCAGCTCATGGAGAAGCTGGCGGTCGAGCTGCGCGGCCTGCTCGGCGGCGGGCTGCGCGTGCAGAACCGCTCGTTCACCCTGATCTGGGAGGGCATCGACTTCGATCTGGTGCCCTGCGCGGTCGATGGCGCTCCGGACATCCTGCGCCTGCCCGATCTCGGGCGGAGCCGCTGGCTGCGGACCAGCCCGGCCCAGCACCAGGCACTCGGCCAGGCGGCGGATCAACGCTGCGGCCAGCGCCTCCTGCCCCTGGTGCGCGCCGTCAAGGCGTGGCGTCGACACACCCGCTCGCCCCTGCGATCCTTTCACCTCGAGGCCATGCTCTGGGACACCATGACCGCCCGCCCCAGCACGGGAGCCGAGGGCCTTCAGCTCGCCTTCTCCCGCCTGGCCGAGCGGGCCAAGCGCCCTCTCCAGGACCCAACCCGTCTGGGCGCCACGTTGGACGAGGGC
>CAZKWG010000537.1:0-5901 GCA_964556105.1 uncultured Enterobacterales bacterium
GCGCCGCCGCCGCCGCCGCCCGCGCCGTTGGTCGCGTCCTCGCCGTCCGCGCCATCCTCCGCCAGCCAGACGCCCGTGCTGATGTCGCCATCCACCGCGGCGCCGCCCAGCCCGCCCTCGCCGTCCTCGCCGTCCTCGCCGCCCGTGCCCTCCAGCCCGACGCCCCAGCAGGTGTCGATGTAGCAGGTGCCGCAGGCGCCCGCGTAGATGGTGCCGTCGCAGGCGCCGCTGCCGCCCTCCCCGCCGAGCTCCTCGGGGAGCCCGCTCTCGCCGGAGCCCTGGTAGGCGCTCGTGTCCGGGCAGGAGCCGTCGCCGCCGGCCCCGCCGTCCACGGAGGTGTCGTCGCAGGTGTTGGACCCGCCGACGCCGCCATCGGAGAGGTCCGAGCAGTCGGCGTACCCGCCGTTGATCCCGGCCTCGCCGTTCTCGCCTGCGCCGCCGGCCGAGCCGTTGGTCCCCTCGGCGCCGTCGCGTCCGGCGCGCGCCTCGATCACGTTGTTGGAGATGACCAGCGCCTCTGAGCAGTCCTGCAGCCAGAGCGCCACGGCGCTGCCGCCCTTGCCGCTCACCGTCTTGCCGATGATCGTGAAGCCGTCGAGGATGGTCTCCTCGGTGATGTCGAAGGCCGCGACCGCCGCGGGGGAGGCCTCGGACTCGCCCCGGCCCTCCAGGGTGCTCGTGTAGAGGGCGGTGTCGCGGACGGTGAAGCCCGTGTCCCAGCCGCCGTAGATCAGCAGCCCCGGCTCGAGGACGATGTTCTCGTCGTAGGTGCCCTCGGCGACCAGCACATAGGGCTTGCCCTCGGCGATGGCCAGGGCGATGGCGTCGGCCACGCTGTCCAGCGGGTCGTCGATGCTGCCGTCGCCGTCGGCGCTGCCGGTGTCGGCGCTGACGTGCACGGCCTCGTCGTGGTCGCCGTCCTCGTCGTCGCAGTCCGCGTCCGTGCCGTCGAAGGGCTCGTCTGCTCCGGCCAGGATCTCGCACTCGCAGCCGTTGTCGTCGTCTCCGTCCAGATCGACGAAGCCCGTGTCACAGCTGTAGTCACAGCTCGGGGTGCGCGAGGTCGTCTTGCAGTAACCCTCCGCGTTGTCCCAGACCTCCGCGGTGCAGTCGTTGCCGCAGACGCCGCAGTTGTCGTCGTTGACGTACTTCGTGCCCAGCTTGTAGCCGTCGTCCGTGACGCCATCGCAGTCATTGTCGTCGTAGTCGCAGGTCTCGGTGGCCTCGGGGTTCACGTCGGCGGCGTCGTCGTCGCAGTCGGTGTCGTCGTCTACGTGGCCGGCCGGGGCGTCGCAGGAGACGACCTCGGTGGTCGGGTCGCCGAAGCCGTCCTCGTCCGTATCGGCGTACCAGCTCGTGGCGTCGGCCGCGTCCTCGTCGATCTCGCCGTCGCAGTCCTCGTCGATGCCGTCGCAGCGCTCGTCGGCGCCGGGGTTGATGGCCGCGTCGCCGTCGTCGCAGTCGGTGTCGTCCGAGACGCCGCCCGAGGGCGCGTCGCAGCTCAGCGTGGCTTCGTCCGGGTCGCCGTAGCCGTCGCCGTCCGCGTCGCTGTACCAGGTGTCGGCGTCGATGGCGTCCTCGTCGATCTCGCCGTCGCAGTCCTCGTCCTCGCCGTCGCAGGTCTCGGTGGCCTCCGGGTACACGGTGCGGTCGCGATCGTCGCAGTCTCCACCCGCCTCGGCGTAGCCCGAGGGCGCGTCGCAGCTCTCCGTCGTGATGTCGTCGTCGCCGAAGCCGTCCACGTCGCGGTCGCGGTACCAGGTCGGCGCGTCGATGGCGCCCTCGTCGGTGCTCCCGTCGCAGTCGTCGTCCTGGTCGTCGCACAGCTCGTCGGCGCCGGGGTAGGTCTCGACCTCGGTGTCGTCGCAGTCCGTGTCGTCCGCGCTGTAGCCCGCGGGCATGTCGCAGCTCTCGGTCGTGGCGCTCGCGTCGCCGAAGCCGTCCTCGTCCAGGTCGGCGTACCAGGTGGGCGCGTCGATGGCGTCCTCGTCGGCCGTCAGATCGCAGTCGTTGTCCTGGTCGTCGCAGAGCTCGTCGGCGCCGGGGTAGGTGTCGGCGCTGGTGTCGTCGCAGTCCGTGGCGTCGGAGCCGTAGCCCGAGGGAGCTTCGCAGCTCTCGAGGGTGGCGAGGGCGTCGCCGAAGCCGTCTCCGTCCGTGTCGGCGTACCAGGTCGGGGCGTCCGTGGCCTCCTCGTCCGCGGTGCCGTCGCAGTCGTTGTCCAGCCCGTCGCACAGCTCATCGGCGTCGGGGTGGATCCCCGGGTCGAGGTCGTCGCAGTCCGTGCCGTCGGCGAGCGTGCCCGCGGGCTGGTCGCAGGCGAAGACGACGCTGGCCGGGTCGCCGTAGGTGTCGCCGTCCGCGTCGGTATACCAGCCCGGAGCGTCCGAGGCGTCCTCGTCGATGGTGCCGTCGCAGTCCTCGTCCTGATCGTCGCAGGTCTCGCTTGCCGCCGGGTTGACCGTGCTGTCGGCGTCGTCGCAGTCGGTGCTGTCCAGGACGACCGTCACGCCCTGGTCGCAGTCGGTGCTGGCGGTGGCGGGGTCGCCGTAGGTGTCGCCGTCCACGTCCGAGTACCAGATGGTCCCGTCGTTCTCGTCGGTGGTGCCGTCGCAGTCGTTGTCCAGGTCGTCGCAGAGCTCGATGGCGCCGGGGTAGACGGTGGCGTCCTCGTCCTCGCAGTCATCGGCGACGCCGAAGCTGTCCCCGTCCAGATCGTCGTCGGGGGTGCCCTCGTCGCAGTCGTTGTCGATGCCGTCGTAGGGGGTCTCGTCGGCGCCGGGGTTCGTGTTGGCGTCCTCGTCGTCGCAGTCCACATCGACGGGATAGCCGTCGCCGTCGTCGTCCACGACGTCGGGGCTGGTGTCCTCGGGGATGGTGTCCGTCCCGTCCTCGATCTTGTTTTCACATCCCCAGAGGATGAGACTCAAGAGCAGAGAGAAGTGCTTGCTCGACATCGGAACTCCCGTTCAGTGGCGCGGAGTATACATGGCCCCGTATGACAGCTCTGTGACGCGCCCCGAGATAGGGAGAGCATGATGGGTTCATCTCAGCCACCCCGCCTTCCAAGCGACGTTTACGAAGGGCACACCGTCGACGTCGCGCGCGCGCTGCTCGGCAAGCTGGTCGTGCGCGCTCGCCCGGAGGGGCTCGTGATGGGACGCATCGTCGAGACCGAGGCCTACCATGGGCCCGAGGACAAGGCCTGCCACGCCGCGCGCGGCCTGACCCCGCGCACCGCGCCCATGTTCGGCGCCGCTGGTCGGGCCTACGTCTACCAGATCTACGGGATGTGGTTCTGCCTGAACGCCGTCACCGGGCCGCAGGGCTTTCCTTCGGCCGTGCTGATCCGGGCCTTGGAGCCTGTTGCCGGCGGGTTCGGGGTCAAGGACGCCGCCGGTCCAGGCAAGCTCTGCCGCGCGCTGGACATCGGGCGTGCGTTGAACACGACCGACCTGGTGGGCGGCGCCGATCTCTGGATCGCCGACGACGGCCACCGGGTCGAGCCGGCCGCCGTGTGCGCCGGCCCGCGCATCGGCGTGGACTACGCCGAGGAGTGGGCCCTCACCCCCTGGCGCTTCTGGGTGGAGGGGAGCCGCTCCGTGTCGAAGGGTCGGTAGCCAACCCTCGCCCCCGGCGAGGGTGCGGAGCCGGGGTCAGGCAATGCGTTATGCGTTATCCGCGCGGCTCCCATCCCCGCCCAGGCTCTGCTATTCTCCAGGCTCCTGCCCGGAGCCAGCCATGCCCCTCGCCATCGTCCGCTCCAGCGTCGGCCCTCCCATCCACGGCCAGCTCTTCTCCTTCGCCGGCGATCCCGCGCCCGCCGTCATCCTCCTGCACGAGTGGTGGGGGCTGAACGACCAGCTCCGCGCCTTCGCCACCCGCCTCGCGGGGGAGGGCTTCCTCGTGCTGGCGCTGGACCTCTTCGGCGGCCAGGTGACGGCCGACCCGACGGAGGCGATGCGGCTGGCCAACGAGATGAAGACCGCCAGCGCCATGGCCCAGGTACAAGCAGCGGTGGACTGGCTCAGCGGCCTCCCGCAGTGCAACGGCAAGGTCGCCGTCAGCGGCTTCTGCCTGGGGGGAGGCCAGACCCTCGCCGCCGCCTGCACGGTGCGCGGGCTCGCCGCCGCGGTCCCCTTCTACGGGCTGCCGCCGCTGGCGTTCAGCGACTGGTCCAAGGTCGAGGTGCCCATCCTCGGCCACTACGCCAGCGAAGACCCCTACGTGAACTCGGCGCGCCTCGCGGAGATCGAGGCCACGCTGGCGGCGCGCGGCCTCCGGTCAACCTTCCATCGCTACCCCGCCGGGCACGCCTTCATGCGCGAGGGAGACCCCACGGCCTACCACGCGCCCTCGGCCGCGCTCGCCTGGGAGCGCACGCTCGCCTTCCTGCGGGAGACGCTGGCGTGAGCCTGCTGGTCTTCCTGCTGGCCTGCGCGGGGGACAAGGGCCTCGACCCGGATCCCCGCCCCGAGCGCGGGGACAGCGCGCCGCCCTGGGAGGGGCCCAACGACATCGCCCCCGGGCGCTACGCCACCAGCCTGATCTGGGTGGAGGAGGGGCGTCGCTGTGTGCGCCTCGCCCAGATGGCGTTCGAGGAGGAGGGCAGGATCTCCGGTCTATCCTGGACCTTCTGCCAGGACCTCTGGGGCGGGCTGGCCGAGGTGCAGACCGTGGGGACCTCCACCCAGGACGCGCCCAACGACGACGCCGAGAGCGCCGTGGTCAGCCTGGACAGCTTCGTGAGCGGCGCCTACGAGACGCTCGACGGCACCTGGGGGCACGGCGACACGAGCGCGGAGGTGGAGCTGCGCTGGCCGGACGGCGCGACCGAGCGCTGGCGGCGCACCTGGCAGGACGCGACGCTGATGAAGCTGGAGCCCTGGCGGGTCAGCCGCGCCGACGCGCCCGAGCAGACCTGGCTGAGGCGCGCCGAAGACGGCACGTTCTCGCGGGGCGCGGACCCGGTGGTGGCCGGCTTCGCCTTCGGCGGCCCCGCGGCGCCGCAGCACGAGGAGGGCGCGCTCGTCGACCTGAGCGGCCTCAAGGCCAAGAACTACACCGGCCGGGTCTGTCGCTGGAACGGATACTACGCCGCGCCGGACGACGTCGAGGGCTGCTTCGCCGACGGGCTCTCGCTGGCCTCCGTCTTCGTCACCACCAGCACCGGGGTCGAGCGCTACGCCTTCCCCGACGCCGGGATGTGGGTCTACGCCTACCTGGCGCGCGTCGCGGGGGAGGGCGTCCTGGGGCGTCGACTCGCCTACCAGATCTCTCACGACTTCGACGGCGACGGGAACATCATGGAGGGCGGCCACATCTACCCGGGCCTGGTGATCCTGGACGACTTCGGGGAGCAGCGCGGCGTGGTCTACATCGATCAGAGCTACGACACCGGGGTCGAGGCGGTCATGATCATGAGCGCCATGGCCTACCTGGATGACGGCAGCGACGCCGCGCAGGAGGGCATCGAGTAGCCCGACCTTCCTGCGCTCGAGGTCCTGGCGCGGGCGCTGTCCGCATCCCAGGTGGAGGCCCTCCACCACGTCGAGCTCCTCTCGCCAGACGAAGAGATCTGGCAGCCGTAGATCAAGGTACGGTGAGGTTCCACGCCTCGTAGCGCGACACGGCGTAAGCGTGGAAGCTGCGACCGCTGGCCATGCCGACCCAGGCGTCCTCACGGCGGGTCAGGTACAGGGTGCCCGTCGAGCCCTCGGGGAGCGCCTCGAGCAGAGCGCCAGGCAGCGCGAACGCGCCATCATCGGCCAGCGAGCATCGGAGCTCGTAGAAATAGTCGGGGGCAGCATCCGAGGTCACGGTGAACTCCAAGGCGAGCTCCCCGTCCGAGCTGCCCGTCCACTCGAGGTCGAGGTCTGCACGAGCGAGCGACACCTCAGGCCC
>CAZKWG010000538.1:0-1883 GCA_964556105.1 uncultured Enterobacterales bacterium
GGGGTGGCGGCGGAGGATCGGGGCCTGCCCACCCTGGAGACCGTGACCGACGCCCCCGCCCGCCTGCTCTTCTACCTGGGCCGCCTGGTCTGGCCCCTCGACCCGACGGCGGCGCGGCAGCTCCCCGAGGCGTCTGCGCTGGGCGTCCTGGCTGGCCTGGGGGTGCTGGCGGTGGCGGCGGCCTGGGCCGCGCGCGGCGGGCGCGGCTGGGGCGGAGAGCTGGGCGCGCTGCTCCTCCCGCTGCTGCCCGTCAGCGGGCTGCTGGCCAGCCCGGTGCGCTACGCCGAGGGCTTCCTCTGCTGGCCGGTCCTCGGGCTGGGCCGAGGGATCGCCCGCGCCGCCCCGCCCTGGCTGGGCGTCGCCCTGGTCCTGCCCTGCCTCGCGCTCAGCGCGACGCGGGTCCCCGCCTGGCAGGACGAGCGCACGCTGTGGACCGAGGCCCGCGCCGCCTACCCCGACGACGCCCTGGTGGCGGGCAAGTACGGCCGGGCCATCCTCACCGACGCCCCGGTCGCCGCCGAGCAGGCCCTGCGCGAGGCCCTCGCCGGTGAGGCCGACCCGCGCCGCCGCCGCGAGCTCCAGGCCCTGCTCGCTCAGCGCGCGCTGGACCGCGGCGACTGGCGGGAGGCCGTGCCCCTGCTCCGCGCCGCCGCGCGCCTGGACGACCCGGAGCTGTCCTGGCCCCTGGCCTCCCGCTGCCAGGTGGAGGCCGGAGAGCGGCTGCCTGCCGAGCCCGGCCTCCCCAGCCTGGCCGAGGTCTGCGCCGAGGCGGCCCGCCGCTACCCCGACGACCCCGACCTGTGGAACGCCGTCGCCGTCGAGGCGGCGACCCGAGGCGATCTGGACGCCGCGGAGCGGGCCTTCCGGCGCGCGGTGTCGCTGGCGCCGGAGCGGGAGGACCTGAGAGCGAACCTGGCGCGGCTGCTGGGGATGCGCTGAGCCGCGGCGATCCGCCTCAGCCCACCGGATCCTCCGACGGCGTGTCCGGCGTGACCACGGGCAGCTCTTCGGTCGGCTCGTCGGAGGGGTTGGCGCGCACGAAGGTGGGGAAGATCCCCATCAAGGTGCTCTCCTCCAGCATCGTCCGCGCCGCGCGGATGAGGGCCCGGTAGGAGCGGTCGAAGCTGTCTCGCGCCGCGGTCAGGGCCGCCCCCGAGACCCGCAGCTCACGATCGGCGGCGTCATCGTCGCCGGTCGCCAGCTCCAGGGCGGCGGTGCTGAGGCGCAGCGCGTCGGCCCGGGACAGGTCGTAGCTCAGGCCGACGCGGTCGCCGAGGCGCCGCAGCAGGGCGCTGACGCGCTGCACCTTCTCGCGCCAGGTGCGCCCGACCAGCTCCGACGCGCTGATCCCGCCCAGCAGATCGGAGACCACGCGGGGGGCGCTGCGGCCGGCGCTGTCGCGGATCGAGCTGGTGAACAGGCGCAGATCGCGCTCGAAGTCACCGTCGGCGGACTCGGCCACGCTGCTGGTGCTGCGCGCGGCGGCCAGGGCCGCGTCGTAGCGCTCGCGCGCGGCGGTGTAGCTGGCGCGCGGGGTGGCGAAGACGGCGGACTCGATCGCGACGAAGGTGGGGTTGGCGGTGGGGGAGCCGAGGTAGCTGACGATCGACTGGATCACGGCCTCGCGCTCGGGGTTGTTCTGGGGGATGTAATCGACGGACATGGGGACCACTCCTGAGGTTGGGGAACACGCCCTCCCTTGAAGCAAGACCCGTGCCAACGGCGATACGCCGACAATTTGGCTGTCGGACCCTTGTCAGGGGGTGACAGTCGTCAGTCAGACCTCCGTCACCCCCCGTCAGGGGGAACAGAAGTTCTGGGTTCGGGGTCCGGCGACCCCTGGAGGGCGCGCTCAACTTCTGGGTTCGAGGTCCGGCGACCCC
>CAZKWG010000538.1:1983-5901 GCA_964556105.1 uncultured Enterobacterales bacterium
TGGAGGGCGCGCCCAGCTTCTGGGCTCGGGGTCCGGCGACCCCTGGAGGGCGCGCCCAGCTTCTGGGCTCGGGGTCCGGCGACCCCTGGAGGGCGCGCTCAACTTCTGGGCTCGGGGTCCGGCGACCCCTGGAGGGCGCGCTCAACTTCTGGGTTCGGGGTCCAGCGACCCCTGGAGGGCGCGCCCAGCTTCTGGGCTCGGGGTCCGGCGACCCCAGAGACCCGCGCCAAGGTTCTGGGCTCGGGGTCCGGTGGCCCTTCACCACCACTCGATGGGGTTTCCCGTCTCTATCGACGCCAGCAGGAGCCCGCGCACGGTCTCGAGCGCAGGGAGATCGCTCCCCTCGAGGCGCACGGTGACGACCTCGATCATCTGCCCGCCGTAGCCCCAGACGACGGCCACGCCTCTCCCTGTGCTTGGATCCGTCAACGTGACGTCCTCAGAGGCCCCTGGGTGCGCTGGAGGTGGGGCCTGCCGCTCGATCACGAGGAGAGGCGCCTGAAGGAGGCGCTCCCACCTGCCGCCGCGCTCTTCTTCCATGGCGAGCCCCCCATGATCGAAGAGCAGCCGCCGAGCTTCTCCGCTCGGCGCAGAGAACCAGGAGACGAACATGGGCGGGTCCGGGGTTGAGAACACCGGCTCGCCGTCCACCAGCAGCCGAACCCCAGCGAGCGCCCCGAGCGAACCCATCAGGAGATCCAGCGCCGCCAGCGCGGGAGCGCTACAGGCCGCGTCCGTGACGTCTCCGTTGCCCCTGGGGAACACCTTGAAGAGAGCGTCGAGGCCCCCGACGCTCGAGTGCAGCAGAAGGGCGGCGCGCTCCAGCGCGCCCAGCATCTTGTTGTTCACGGCGCCCGAGGCGTACTCAAAGTCGGCGTGAGCGCAGGCTCCCGTGCACCACAGTCTGAAGGCTGCCTGCAGGCTGTCGCGCTCTGAACGCGTGTACTTCGCTGGGACTCGCAGGTACGGACGGCGGTCACCTCGGACAAAGCGCGCGAGGGCATCCGGTGGGCGCGCCTTCCTATCCTGATAGCAACGACAGCTCACGATCGGGTTGTACGCCACGGGCCCCAGCCTCCAACCACCCTGCCTCAGACCCTCGCACGCCGCCGGGCCACCAGCAACCCCGCGACCAGCAGACCCCAGGCCCCGGCGCGCCCACCGCCGCCGACCGCGCAGCCCAGCGCCGCCGTCTGGCAGTCCTGCTCCTCGGACCAGACCTCGGTGAAGCTCGGGTCGTACAGGCGCAGGGTCAGGCAGGTGCCGGCGTCCTCGACGTCGCCTGTGCGGCCGGCGTCGTACTCCAGGCTCAGCTCCGTAGGCTCCGTCTCCAGCGCGGCGCGCACCCGGTCGCCGGAGCCCTGGTCCTCGACCTCCGCCACCCAGCCGGCGGAGGGAGCGGCGGGCAGGTCCAGGGTCACCTGCGGGAAGGCGTGGTCGTGACGGTTGAAACGGACGCAGCTCGCCGAGAGGCTCTCGGCGACGCGCTCGGTGCGCCAGCTCAGGTCCGCGATCGAGGGGCGCTCCTCGAGGGTCAAGCCAGAGAGCGCGGCGACGACCTCGAGATCCCAGCCCTCGTCGCCGGCCGTCAGCCGGTAGGTGCCCTCCGGCAACAGCGCCTCTGGGGCCATCGCCCCGTCCTCGCGCCGCACCAGCGGGACGTCCGCGCCCTCGACCGTGGTGAGCGAGACGCCTGTCGCGCCCGCGTCGGTCTCGCCGACGAAGACGATCTCCGGCGGCACCTCCCCGCCCAGCGGCGAGGCGAGCGGGGTCGTGATGAACATCGTGCAGGCCTGGACAGGGGTGACGAGCAGCGAGAGGAGGGGGGTGAGCATGTCTGGTCTCCGATGCGGGTGAACGGTCGTGTCCACACGGATTGCAAGGGCCGTGCCCGAGCCGGGGAGGACCGGAGACGCCGAGAACGTGCGGGTGGGGCCCAGCGAGACCGCGTGACCACGATCCGAATGTCAGGATACGGGGAGCGCGCACCTAGGAGCCCCCCTTGGACACCCCCTATCAGCCCCCCGGCGCCGAGCTGGAGCCGGCCACCCCCAACGTCGGCGAGCTGGACTGGGTCCGCTACACGCGCTGGACCCTGTGGTTCTGTGGCGGCGTCTACGCCCTGCTCGGGGTGGTCATGGTGCCGGGCTTCGCCTGGCTGATGACCCTGGAGGGCGAGGCGGAGGCCTTGCCCGCCCCGATCGCGCTCGGCTTCGGGCTGATCATGCTCCTGGTGGGGGTCGGCTTCGGCGCGCTGAACGGGGCGGCGGCCTGGGGGCTGGCCCGCGGCCACAAGTGGGGGTGGATCCTCGGCGTCGTCCTGGGCGGGATCTACGCCCCCTCGGGGTGCCTCCCGTTCGGGGTGATCATCCTCTACGGGCTGCTCAACGAGCGGGTGCGCAAGGCCTACCTGGGCTGAGACCGGGAATTCAATCTGGAACGGATTGTCCGGGGGTCCAGGCTCAGCCTGGGCGCGCGCCGTCATAGGCTCGGGCCGATGCCTCCGCCCAAGCTCGGAACGCCGATGACCGCCCCTGTGCCCGACCCCGCGCGGTACGCGGACTATCGGACCTGGCTGGCGCTCTGCCTGCAGCGGATGGAGCGCGCGCACGGCCGCGGGGCGAAGACGATGCTGGCCGCCCAGATGGGCTGCACGCTGGGCCACCTGACCAACATCCTGGCGGGGCGGCGCGCGCTGGGCTCGCCCTACCTGGAGAGCCTGATCCTGGCCCTCGGGCTGAGCGAGGCGCAGACCGCCACGCTCACGCTGCTGGTCGCCGCCGCCCACGGCCGACCGACCGCCCGCGCGGCGGCCGAGCAGGCGCTGGAGACGGCGCGGCGCGCGGCGGATCCCGCGCCCGAGGCCCCCCTGACCCCAGAGGCGGCGCCGCAGCACCTGCTGACCCTGGAGGCCCTCTCCCTGCTCCGCGTCGCCGACGCCAGCCCGCGGACCCTGGCGGGCCTGGTCTGGCCCCCGACCACCGTAGACGCGATCAGCCGGCTGACGCTGGCCGGGCTGAGCCGCCGCCTGGGCGCCCCCCCGGGCCTGCGCCCGCTGGGGCCGACGACCCAGGCGGACCGGCTGGCGCTGCGCGACAGCCTGCAGCGGGCGCGCCTGGCCCTGAGCGGCTGGCCGCTGGGGCGGCGCCTGCTGCGCTCCTCCATCTGGCTCACCGAGGAGGGCTGGGAGCGGGCCGTCCTCGAGGAGGTGAGCGCCTTTCAGCAGGAGCTGGCGGACTGGGCGGCGCGCCTGGACCGCCCGCCCAGGGCGCCCTGCCTGGTGATGCACCTGGGCCTGCAGCTCACGCCGCTCAGCCAGCCCCTGCCGGCGGAGGCGGCGGTGGACCGCGTAGCGGGGCTGCGCCTGGCCGCCGTGGTCCAGACGGACGAGGAGGCGCCCTTGCCTTTCGAGCCCGCGCCGCCCGAGGAGCTGCCCAGCACGTTCGCCTTCGACGACTACCGCGCCTACTTGAGCGCCTGGTTCGCCCGCAAGCGGGCCCTGAGCCCGCCGGGCCGCCCGCCGTTTACCATGGGGACCCTGGCCCAGCGCACCGGCTGCAGCCCGTCGTTGATCTCCGGCCTGCTGAGCCGGGCGCGCCACCTGCCCGAGGATCACCTGCCGGGCCTGATCCGCGGCCTGCGGCTGAATGATCTCGAGGCGCGCGATCTGCCCCTGCTCTGGCGCTACACGAAGATCCGGCGCCCGCTGGAGCGGGCGGCCATCCTGCGCGAGCGGATGGCCCTGCCCGGCTTCAAGGAGGCCCGCCCGCTGCGCGCCGCCGCCATGCAGGTGGTCTCGGACCCCCTGCACCTGACGCTGCTGGAGCTGGCCCGACACCCCGCCTTCGAGGCCGACCCCCGCTGGATCCAGGCGCGGCTCCGAGTGGCCGCGCCGCTGGACGCCATCGCGAGCGCCCT
>CAZKWG010000539.1:0-5025 GCA_964556105.1 uncultured Enterobacterales bacterium
CGACCATCTCCTTGCCGGTGCCCGTCTCGCCGAGCACCAGGATGCTCAGATCGGTCGGGCTCACCCGGCGCATGATGCGGTAGACTTCCTTGATCGGCGCGCAGGAGCCGATGATCGCGCCCTGGCTGGCCTTCTGGAGCTGCTCGCGCAGGTTGCGGTTGCTGACCTTCAGCTCGTTGAGGAGCAGCGCCGTGTGGACCAGCAGGCTGGCCTGCGTGGCGAAGACCTGGAGCACGCGCAGGTCGTGCTCCGTGAAGAGGCCGGTGACCGCGTCGTTCCCGAGGTAGAGCACGCCGAGGAGATCGGTGCGGTAGACCAGCGGCACGCACATGACGCTGGAGAGGCGCAGGTCGACCACGCTGCGCGCCGTGCCGAACTTCCGGTCGGAGAGCGCGTCACTGATGATGATGGGCGCGCGGCTCTCGATGACCTGATCTACAATGGTGTCGCTGACCCGCGAGAGATCGAGCGTCTCCTTGCCGACGTTGTGGCTGGCGGCGAGGTGGCGGTTGCCGTCCTGAAAGACGATGACGAAGCCCTTCTCGGCCTTCGTGTGATCGACCACGGCCGCCAGCAGCTTCTTGAAGAGCTGCTCGGGGGTGTGCTCCTTCATCAGCTCGGCGGAGAAGGTCGCGAGCCGCTCCATCGCGGGGACGGTGGCGCCGTCTTCGGGCGGGCTGGCGGGGCTCGCGCTCTCGATGTCCCCGTCGTGGAAGACGATCTCGAAGCGCCCGAGGAGGATGCGATCGCCGTCCTTGAGCAGGCAGGAGCGCTCGCGCTTGCCGTTGACGTAGAGCTCGTTCATGCGGTCGAGCACGGAGATCGTGTGTTGGCCGCCCTTGCGGATGAGGTTCGCGTGCGTGGGCGCGAGGGCCGCGTCCTCGAGGTGAACATCGTTCCCTGGAAGTCTGCCGATCGTGATCAGCGGCTTCTTGAGCGGCACATCACGCTGGGTCTTGAGGACGGGATCCAGACACCGCAGGTAGGACATCAGAGCCTCGCGTCCGCCGTCGCGGACGCGCCAGTATAACCGCCGCGGCTACCAGCGCCCCGAGACTCCGATGCCGACAGGGGGGGCGGCCTCGGCCCCTCCGGTCTCGGCGGCGCGGAGCTTCTCGCGCGCGTCGAGCGTGCCCCAGGCGTAGAGGCCCCAGAACCCCGCCGTCGATGTCCACTGCACGGCGCGGAGGGCCAGGATGCGGGTCTCCTCTGGGGTCCCGAGCGTGTAGGTCCGGTCGCTCAGGATCATTGCATGGGTCGTCATGCTCACAGCGCCCAGGATCACCTGACCCGACATGAGCAGATTCCCAAATCGTCTGTTTCCTTGCGCGCGCTGCCACGCGCCAAAGCCAGCCCAGGCGAAGCGAGAGGAAGGGGGCGGCGGCGCCGGAATTGTCTCCGCCGCCAACGCGCTGACAGAGGCGCGCACCACCTCGAAGAAACCACATACATCCGGCGGATGCATGAATGGATCAACCTTAAACGATTGGTCCTCTAAGAGCACAGTTTCAAATACCTTGAACGCGGCGTCCTCTTGACCCTGGACATAGAGGATCTCTCCAAGATATATCCGTGCGTGCTGGCGCAGCACAGCATCCGAGACGCGAGGGTCGTTCACCAGGAGCGCGAGAGAGGTTCTTGCCTCTTCGTGATTTCCTGCCTGATAGGCCCTGACCGCGAGCTCGAGCCTCTGGTGGGCATCGAACAACTCCTCCGCATCCGGAGGGACGACGGGCCCACCTTGGGGCTCGGGCATGCCCTGGTCTTGAGCGGCCGCGCCTCGCGCCAGCGCCAGGATCGCTATGAAGAGCCAGCACGACATCGCCGCGAAGGTAGCGCCCGGCCACGGCCGGGTCAACTGCCTTGCGTGCCCTTCGAGTGCGTTCGGCTCTCCTTTACCATCTCAGGCGGACGTGGCTCCTCGCGGCAGCGCTGACGCCTGGCTCACCCGTGGGGGATTGAGATGAAGAGGCTGGAAGATCGAGAATGGTGGCCGGAGCTGGTCTCCTTGAAAGATGTCTTCTCTCTGCGCGAGCTCGCCGAGCGATTTGGCGCTGCTCCTGCGGCCATCGCGAACGCGCTGCGTCGCAACAAGCTGGATCGGGCGCCCGCACCCTCCGGTCCGCGGGTGCATCGCAGCCCGACCTGGCGGCAGGCCGCCGATCAGGCGATGCAGATCGTCGAGGAGCCGACCTCAACCGTGGCCGCGCCCGCCGCGGCGCCGGCTGCTGCGTCGCCGGCCGCCGCGGAGCTCGTCACGACGAGGTCCACGACGCCGAAGAGCCCCCCCATCGTGCCGAGCGGGCGCGCGAGCGAGCTGCGCGGGTATCGGGTCGTCATCGACCAGCAGGCCTACATCGTCGTGGCGCCGGACCTCGCCCAGGCGGCGGCGCTGGCGACCACCTCTGGGCGCGGTGACGTCTCGTCGTTGGAGCTGTTGGGCTTCGCGCTGGCGAGCTGACCGGGCCCGTCGGCCCCTGATCAGGGGTTGACGCGCGCGGAGAACCCACCCTCGGCCCCGGAGAGGGTGGTCCCGAGCAGGTCTCCGGTGGCCGCGTCGTGCAGCTCCACCACCGCGTAGGGCACGACCGCCCCGTCGGAGGTCCGCAGCACGCCGTTGACGGCGACGCCCTCGGTCATGACCACATCGCCGATCTGCTCGGAGGTGGGGTCGTTCTCCAGCCGCGTGATCGCCACGCCCGACGTCGAGGGCGTGAACGTCAGGTCGAGGCGCACGGCCGGGACCACGAAGTCGAACTCGCCCTCGGCGTCGCTGGTCCCAGACCAGGTCCTCTCATCGAAGCCCTGCTCACGCGCGGTGACCACCACGCCGGGCAGCGGCATTCCCTGGCTGTTGACGACGCGCCCGGTCAGATCGGTCAGCTCGGGCAGCACGACGGCGTCTTCCTGCTCCGGATCGGCCAGGACCTCGAAGGTTCGGCGGACGGGGGAGAGGCCGCTGTCCCGAGACGGGATGAACTCGGCGCTCCAGGTCCCGGGGAGCAGGCGCGTGAAGAGCACGCCCGAGTTGTCCGTCAGGGTCTCGACCTGCAGCGACCAGTCCGGATCGGCCAGCGCGATGGAGGTGAAGCGGACGGGCACGTTGGGGACGGACTCCCCGAGCTCGTCCACCACGTCGCAGTCGAAGGTGACCGCGTCGTAGGCGCCCAGATCGATGTCTACGCGGGCGCCGTCTTCCTCGGCGACCGCCACCGGCACGGAGACGCTGGGCACGGCGCGGCTCGTGTCCCCGAGCACCACGAGCTGGTAGTCGCCCGGCATGGCGCGGAGGAGGAAATAGCCGGTCTCGTCGGTCTCGACGACGCTTCCACGGATCCCGGTCTGCTGGTCCTCCAGCGCGACCTCCGTGCGCACCGGGACGCCGTCGCTGCGCAGGACCGAGCCGTAGACGGGCACGCCGTCGCCCAGCTCGACGAGATCATCGTCCAGCCGCTGGTCCTCCTCCAGCGAGAGGCCGGGCATGACCAGGAAGGGGATGGTGGACGGATCGACGGGGGTGATCGCCAGGACATAGTCCGCGCCGGGCGTGACGCGCAGCGTGAACGCGCCCTCGGCGTCGCTGACGGTGCCGGCGCCGGCGATGTCGTCCTCCTGCGTGAGCTCGACCTCGGCGATGACGGGGATGGTCTCGCCCGGTACGTCGATGCTCGAGGGAGGATTGGCCAGGTAGCCCGAGATCTCGCCGCGCACCGTGATGGGCGAGCGCAGCACGATCTGCAGGTCGGTCGTCTCGGCGTCCAGCCCGATGAGCTCGCTCTGCGGCTCGAGATCGGGGCCAGAGCTGCTCGGGTAGACGTCCAGCCGGATGACGCTCGCCACCTCGGTGAGGTCATCGTCGCCGGTGTCGGAGGCGCCCGAGGCTTCGGTGTCTTTGGTCATCAGCGCGTTCTCGGCGCTGCACCCGGAGAGGGCCGACGAGAGCGCGATCAGCGCGAGAAAGGGCAGGAGGTGGGAGCGGGTCATGTTCCCTCCCCGAGGAAGTCGATGGGCCAGGAGCGTTTGGCGATGTCGCGGGCGGGCAGGTCGTAGACCTCGCAGGTCAGCTCTTTGCCGTCGTAAGCGGCGAAATTGCTGAAGTCGGTGTCAGGGTAGAGCCACAGGCCGCAGCCCTCGAGGGCGGCGGCGCCCGTGTCGCCACCGCTCCCCAGCAGCGGCTCGCCCGGGCCGAAGGGCTCCTCGCCCTGAACGAACCAGTTGCAGGTGAAGTCATCGCCGTTCGGGTCCTCGACCACGACGAAGACATAGGTCTGCCGGAAGTCCAGCACCAGCGTGTCCCCTTCATCCAAGGAGGAGCTGATGATCTCGGGCGGCATGTTCTCCTCCACCGGGATGAGCGGCAGGAAGTAGAAGCAGCCGCTCGTGAGGGGAACTATGCAAAAGACGTGCCAATGTCGCCAGATTAGCGATGAACGCCAGCTCTGCGCCCGTGGGTCGGGGAGGGCGCTCTCAAGGCGCGACAGCGATGTCGCGATTCTGCTCATGGGAACGTGGGCCTCAGGACGGTGCCCGGCAACACCGCGGGCACCTTGACGCTGCGCGCCCTCCCGTCGGGGCAGAGCAGGCTCAGGGTATGGCCGGCGTCTGGCTCGAGGATCTGGAAGGTGTAGCTCAGCCCCTGCAGCGTGCCGCGCTCGGTCTCGTCCAGGACGACGCGGCAGGAGCCGTCCAGCGTGGCCTCGAAGCGGACCACCACGGGCTTGCGCTGCAGCGCCGTGACCTCGATGGTGACCTCCTCGCCGGGAGCGACGTCGAAGGTGGTCGTGTAGGGGAGGGAGAGATCGTTCTCGACGCGCAGCGTGTGCGTCCCGGGCGCGACGGTCAGCGGCCCGGCCCCTGTGCGGCCGACGCGCTTGTTGTCGATGTAGAAGTTCGCCCAGGTCCCTGGCACCAGCACGGTGACGCGGGCGGGCGGGTCAGGGGTGGTCTGCTCGGGCGCGCTCGCGGTTGGGCTGGTGACCCTCGTGGTCTCCGGCGTCCGGGCGCTGGACCGCACGGGAGGGCGGC
>CAZKWG010000539.1:5035-5892 GCA_964556105.1 uncultured Enterobacterales bacterium
GGCTGCTGCTGCTCTTCCCGCTCCTGTCCACGCCGGCGCTGTTGGTGGGCTGCACCTCGAGGTTCGGCTCCAGGCTCTCGCTGGGGATCTCGGTGCTCTCGGCCCCCACCTGGGCGCTCCCCTCGTCGAGATCCTGCGCGATGGGAGACTCCGGCTCATCCAGGGGGGCGCTCGCGTCCCCTTGGAGGGTGCGCTGAGCGATGCCCCAGACGCCCAGGCCGACGAAGAAGGCGGCGAAGGCGGCGACGGCGACGCGCCACCGCTTGCTCGGCGGCGCCGCGGAGGGGCTCGCGGCGTGCATGCCCTGCACCAGCTCGAGCACCTCGGGGTTGTCCTCGTCGATGGAGAGCAGGCGGTTGAGCAGGCGCAGCGCGCCCAGCGTGTCGTTGGCGGCGAGGCGGCTCTTGCCCTCGGCCAGCAGCGTCTCCTTGAGGTGCACCTTGAGCCGCGCCTCGTAGCTCCCCGGCTCCAGCAGCCACACCTGCAGGGACCATCGTGGATCATCTGCCTTGATCCGCACCTCTTCCAGAGCGCGCTCCATCGCGCCGCGCACCTCGGCGGCGGACTGGGGGCGGCCCGCGGGGTTGGTCTGCAGCAGGCGCTCGATGACCTCCGCCAGCCCACCGGAGAGGTCCGGCGCCAGCTCGGTGACCTCGGGGCGCTTGCCGTCGATGATGTTGCGGAGGATCAGGCTCGGGTTTCCGCCCGAGAAGGGGAGCTGGCCCGTCGCGATGTGGAAGAGCAGCGTGCCCAGGCTGAACAGATCGGAGCGGGGGTCGAGGACCCGCTCCATCGCCTGCTCGGGGCTCATGTAGGCGGGACTGCCGACCAGCGCGCCCGCCACGGTGAGGTTGACC
>CAZKWG010000540.1:0-5856 GCA_964556105.1 uncultured Enterobacterales bacterium
GACCTGCTGCTCCAGGTCATGGACCACGCGACGCTCACCGACAACACAGGCAAGAAGGCGGACTTCCGCAACGCCATCCTGATCATGACGACGAACGCCGGCGCCCGCGACGCCTCCGTCCGCACCCTGGGCTTCGGCGCCCGCAGCGGCGAGCACAAGATGGACGCGGCCCTGGACCGGACGTTCTCGCCGGAGTTCCGCAACCGCCTGGACGCCATCGTCAAGTTCGGGCCTCTCCCGCCCGAGGTGGTGGGACAGATCGTCCACAAGTTCGTCGGTCAGCTCAACACGCAGATCGCCGATCGCGGCGTGACCATCGCGCTCACCGACGCGGCGATCGCCTGGCTCTCGGAGAAGGGATACCGGCCGGAGTTCGGCGCGCGCGAGATGGGCCGCGTCATCCACCAGCACATCAAGCGCCCCCTGGCCGATCTCATGCTCTTCGGCGGTCTACAGCGCGGCGGCATCGCCGAGGTAGACGTCGAGGGAGAGGGGCTGGTCGTGCGCGCGCTCGCGGCGGTGGGCGATGCCTGAGCAGCCGGACTTTCTGCACCGCGCCGTTCCGGCCCTGGGGCGGAGCGTCCACCGTCTCGGGCTGGCGACCAGCTACGGCATCGATCAGGCCGGCGTCCGCGCCGCCCTGGACATGGGGGTCCAGTACATCTACTGGACGCCGCGCCAGACCAGGATGGCCGAGCCCCTGCGCGAGGCGCTGAAGAAGGACCGTTCACGCTACGTGATCGCCACCGGCCCCACCTTCGGCTACTTCGCCAGCAGCCTGAGGAGCGCGGCCGAGGACGCCCTGCGCCTGCTCGACACCGATTACCTGGACATCTTCCAGGTCTTCTGGCTGGGCAAGACCAGCGCCTGGACGGAGAGCGTGCAGGGCGAGCTGCTGCGCCTGAAGGAGGAGGGCAAGGTCCGCGCCATCGGCGTGTCCATCCACGACCGCGAGCGCGCCGGCCTGCTGGCCCGCGAGAGCACGCTCGACGTGCTGATGGTGCGCTACAACGCCGCACATCCCGGCGCCGAGCGTGACATCTTCCCTCACCTCGCCGTCCGCAACCCGATGCTGGTCGCCTACACCGCCACCCGCTGGGCCAAGCTGCTCAAGCGCCCGCGCGGCTGGACCGGCCGCGTCCCGACCGCCGCCGACTGCTACCGCTTCTGCCTGTCCAATGAGCACGTCGACGTGACGCTCTGCGGCCCGAAGAGCCTGGCCCAGTTTCAGGAGAACCTCAACGGGCTGAATGCCGGGCCGATGGTGGGCGAGGAGATGGCCTGGATGCGAGAGTTCGGGAAGGTGGTTCACGGGTGAGGTGACTGGGGGAGGCGCGGGGGTCGGGTCAGCGCTGGGCCTTCAGGTTCTTTGCTCTCCACTCCGTCAGAACCTCCCCATACTGGCGGCATAGGAAGGCGCTGGGGACGTGCGAGATCGCCACCCCATCGATCATCTGCGTACTCAGCCTTGTCCGCGTCGTGGCCAGCACCGTCTGGACCATCGGGTTGCGCTTCACGAAGCTCACCAGCCCCGCAAGCTCCTCGGGGCGCGTGACCTGGCGGTCGGACCACTTGATCTCCGCCGCGAGAAATGCCTCCCCGGGTCTATCGGAGATTACGAGATCCACCTCACGGTCCTGCCGTCCCTCCTTCCAGCGCGCATAGGAGCAGGCCTTGAAGCCGTCCAAGGCATGGGCGAGCTGGCTGATGATGGCGGTCTCCACCATTGCCCCCATCGCCTCATCATCGGCGTCGATCGGCCCAAACAGCGCCGCGCGCATGGCGGGGTTGGTCAGGTAGACCTTGAACGCGGTGACCCGCTTGAAACGTTGCCCGTGATCGTCTACCCGCGGCAGCACCCGGATCAGGAAGGCCGCCTCCAGGTACTCCAGGTACCGTTTCAGGGTGATCTTGCTCACACCGCTCTTCTGCGAGAGCGCCTCCAGGCTGAGCTCCTGCCCGGAGTTGAACGCCAGCGTGGAGAAGAGGCGGTATAGCTCCTGGACGTCCTCGATGCCGTAGAGGCTAGGCAGATCGCGAAGCAACACCTTGTCGATGATGTCGTTGCGGATGTAGCGCTGTGGGTCGCGCTGTACGCGCTCCGACAGGGCGGCCTCGGGGAAGGCGCCGAAGTTGATGTAGTCTACGAGCGCGGCGTTCAAGGTGGTGATCTCGGGGCTGCCGAGGCTGCTCTTCTCCTCCTCTCCCTCCCGGTATGGGTCACGGCTCGTGAAACGCAGAAACTCCCTGAAGGTCAACGGCGGCAGCACAAAATCCGTGAACCGACCAGCCCCAGACTCCTGGCTCTTCAGCTTCAGCGCAGCAGCGGCAGAGCCCGAGACGAGGAAGCGCGCCCGAGGGAAGCTGTCCACCAGGGACTTCAGGTGCTGCTCCCAGCTCTTGCGGTACTGGATCTCGTCGAGCACGACGAAGACGCGGCTCGACCGATCATGGCCAAAACGCTCGTAGAAGAGCCCAACCAGCTCCTCCAGGCTCACCTCCAGGTAGGTAGGCGTGTCCAGGCTGGCGAAGAGGATCGCCGAGGCCTGGGTCCCGCCCTCCAGCAGCCCGTGAATGAGCTGCTGGAGCATCACGGTCTTGCCCACGCGGCGCGGCCCCATCAGCACGACCGCGCGCCGGACGCTCAAGTCCAGGGCCAGCTCCTGGAAGGGCTGGAAGTAGTCTCGGCGCGGCCAGTCCCGCACCTCCTCGTCCACCTGCCCCCCGGTCCACCAGGGGTTGTCGAAGGCCAGCCGCTTGCCGACCTGCTCGATGGTGATCGCGCGCATCCGCCGCTCCGAGATCTAAGCATAGTATACTATGCTTATTCTGACCAGCGATCCACGCTAAGCTCGGCCAGGTACACCGATGGACCTCGACAGCCTCCGCGCCCTGATCAGCGTCATCGACCACGGCTCCACCCAGGCGGCGGCGGCGGCGATGCGCATGTCGCGGACGACCCTGCGGCGGCGGCTGGAGGAGCTGGAGTTGACGGTGGGGGTGCCGCTGCTGATCCGCGGGACGGCCGGGGTGGTGCCGACGCCGGCTGGCCAGGCGCTCGCCGAGCGGGGGCGCGCGCTGACGCAGGAGGCGACGGCGATCCTGCACGCGGTGCGCGAGCTGGACCGGCCACCCGAGGGGCGGCTGCGCGCGCTGGTGCCGGTGGGACTGCCGCCGCACCTGATCGCGCTGGTCCTGGCGATGGCGCGCCAGCACCTGCCCCTGGTCGAGTTTCAGTGCCTGATGGCCGACAATCCACTGGAGAGGCTCGACGATGAGCTGGATCTGGTCCTGCACTTCGGCCCTCCGCCGCGTCAGGGGCCGTGGATCTCCACCCAGCTCGCCAACGCCCCGGAGCGCCTGGTCGCCTCGCCCGATTACCTCGCCGAGCGCGGGGTCCCGCACACCCCAGCCGACCTGGCGAAGCACAGCCTGCTGAGCTGGCGCCCGCCCGGACTGGACCCTCGAGGCTGGCCGCTGCGGGACGGTGGAACGCTGCCTGTAACGCCCGTGTTCATCACATCCGACGTGCACCTGATCCGCCAGCTCGCCGCCGCCGGCCAGGGCATCGCGCTGCTCCCCGACGGAGGGCTGCCAGAGGGTCCGGACATCTCAGGTCCGCTGGTCCCCGTGCTGGAGGGCGTGGTCGGCCGCCCGAACGCGTTCAGGGCGCTGGTGCCCGAGCTGCTGATTCAGCTGCCCAAGGGGCGAAAGGTGATGGACCTCCTGCGCGAGCTGGTGGCCGGCTTCAGCGCGCTGACCTGACCCAGGACGCTCCGCCGCTCAGGGGGCGGGCGGCGGGCTCTGCGCGGGCGCGTCGGGCGCGTTGGCGAGCAGCCAGGCCAGACCGGCGACCGCGGCGGCCCCCTCCTGGAGCGCCGTCGGGTCCACCTTGTCCAGCGTGTCCGCCTCGGTGTGGTGGATGTCGAAGTAGCGCGAGTCGTCGGGGCGCAGGCCGATGACGGGCACGCCCACCTCCGCGAGGGGCGAGATGTCCGCGCCGCCCCCGCCGTCCGTGACGGGCAGCCCGAGCGGGGCGAGCGTCTCGCGCAGCCAGATCATCGCCTCCGGGCTGGCGCTGGCCCCCCACCCCAGCGGCCGACCGCCGCCCAGATCGCTCTCCATGGCGGCGACGTGGCGCTCGTGGCCGTGCTCGGCGAAGTAGGCCCGACCGCCGGCCAGCCCGTTCTCTTCGTTGGCGAACAGCACCGCGCGGACGGTGCGCTTCGGCGCCACGCCCAGCGCGCGGATCTGTCGCATCGCCTCCAGCACGTGGACGACGCCGGCGCCGTCATCGTGCGCCCCCTGGCCCACGTCCCAGGAGTCCAGGTGCGCGCCGATCAGCACGATCTCGTCCGGCGCCGAGCTGCCTCGGATCTCTCCCAGCACGTTCGAGCTCGGCGCGTCCGGCCGCTGCTCCGCCCCCATCGTCAACCTCATCCGCACGGGCACCCCGCGCGCGACGAGGCGGGCGATCTGATCCGCGTCCTCGAGGGTGATCGCCGCGGCGGGGACCTTGGGGTGGGCCGGATCGTAGCGCAGCGCTCCCGTGTGCGGGGTGTACAGGGAGCGCGTCGTGATCGAGCGCACCAGCACGCCCACCGCGCCGTGCGCCGCCGCCAGCGAGGGCCCCCGCGAGCGCGCCTGCACCGCGGCGCCGTAGCGGGGCGCGGTCGGGACCCCGTCGGCCATCGGCACGTTCAACAGCACGATCTTCCCGCTGACCTGCGGCCCGAGCTGGTCGAGCGCGCTGACCACCACCACCTCCGCCTCCACCCCGGGGGTGCCCACCGACCCGCCGAGGCCGAGCAGGGCGAGGCTCCGCGGTCGCGGCGAGAGCATGGAGAGCGACTCCGCTCCCCTCACCCACACCGGCACGTTCACCGCCTCGAGCCAGGCTTTATGGCCATCCTTCTCCAGCTCGGCCAGGGCCCAGACCACCGCGGCCTCGTAGCCGGGGGAGCCCGAGAGCCGGTGCCCCACGTCGTCACAGAGCCGGGCCAGGCGCTGCCAGGCGACATCACCTTGCCGTGTGGCCTGTAACAGCGCTTGTAACGTCGCGTCCTCGACAGTCTCGCTCAGCCCGGGCGCCGTCGGAGCCGGCCCCTGGGCCAGCTCTGGCGTCGCGCGATGGGCGCAGGAGAGCAGAAGCAGCCCGGCCATGAACATGGCTCAATCCTTCTTGAAGTAGTCCTGTAGCGGCGTGACCTCGAGAGGCCCGGAGCGCAGCGCCGCGATCGCGTGGACCGCCGCCCGCGCGCCGGCCACGGTCGTATAGTACGGGATATCCTTCACCAGCGCCGTCTTGCGGATGTCCGCGCTGTCCAGGACCGCCTGCGCGCCGTCGGTCGTGTTGAAGAGCAGGTCTACCTCGCCGTTCTTCATGGCGTCCACGATGTGGGGCCGCCCCTCGGCCACCTTGTGGACCGTCCGCACGGGCAGGCCCGCCTTGCGCAGGTAGCTGGCCGTCCCGCGGGTCGCGACGATGGTGAAGCCCATCTCCATCAGGCGCCGCGCGGGGTCAACCATCTGGGACTTGTCCTGGTCGCGGATGGAGATGAAGACGCGTCCGGCGCGCGGCAGCGAGGTGCCCTCGCCGAGCTGCGCCTTCAGGAAGGCGTGGGCAAAGTCCTGGTCGATCCCCATGACCTCACCCGTGGACTTCATCTCGGGGCCCAGGATGGGATCGACGCCGGGGAAGCGGCTGAAGGGGAAGACCGGGGCCTTGACCGCGACGTGGCGCCCCCTGGCGCGGCTGCGGAGATCGAAGCCGCTCAGCAGCTCGCCCGCCATGATCCGCGCCGCGACCTTGGCGATGGCCACGCCCGTCGCCTTGGCGACGAAGGGCACGGTGCG
>CAZKWG010000541.1:0-5855 GCA_964556105.1 uncultured Enterobacterales bacterium
TCACACGGTCGTTCAGCACACCGAGAGCGTGGAGCTGCCAGCGGGGTCGTACACCATCTACATGGGCTTCTCCGGGCAGTACCTCACCGTCGGAAACCTCCAACTCCAAGCCCTCGTCTTCCCCGGCGGGAGCAACGGATGACCCGAGCCCCCTGGTCTCCCGCCACGCCCGGCGCGCCGATCACGGCGAGCGGCTGGTCCAACTTGCAGGTGGGCTTCCGCGACGCGCTGGCCGCGCACCGTCACACCGGCGGCGCCGACGGCCCACGTCTGCGCGGCGAGGATCTCGATCCGTCGTCGACGCTGCGCGTCCAGAGCCTGGACCTCAGTGAGGGCGCGACGGTGGGCGGACGGGACCTGGGGGAGTGGATGGCGGACGCCGAGCGCGCGGCCTTCGAGGCCCTGAAGCCCGAGATCGCCACGAAGCTGCCCGTGACGGGCGGCCGGATCAGCGGTGACCTCGGCGTCGGCGGCGCGCTCACCGCCGGCAAGGACGTCAAGGTCGGCGGCCGGCTGGTCGTCGGCGGCAAGGAGGTGGTGCCGCGGGTGGGGGTGATGTCGAGCTGGGACTTCCGGGGACAGGACATGACGGTGGTCCTGCCGCGTGCGGCGCATCTGTATTGCGTGTACCCCAGGGGAGATGTGATCCATGAGATCCGACCGCCCACGGTCACACTCCGCTCAGGAGAGCGGTGCTGGACTCTCCAGGGAAACACCTTCTTCGATGCCGCAGTGGGTGGGGACACCATCAAGCCGGTGCCCGCCGGGACCTGGCTGCTCCAGCTCGACACGGAGGGCGGGTCGCGCACCGTCAGTCTCGTCGTCTTCGCGTTGTGGGTGTGAAGATGTCCTCGCCTTACCTAACGCAAACCGCTGGGGCCTGGCTCTCATCCGAGGACTGGAACGAGGTGCAGGTC
The DNA here is from genome assembly GCA_964556105.1 of uncultured Enterobacterales bacterium. Classification (GTDB taxonomy): domain Bacteria; phylum Myxococcota_A; class UBA796; order UBA796; family CAZKWG01; genus CAZKWG01. The sequence continues at coordinate 918 of CAZKWG010000541.1, forward strand.
CGCGCGCTCGAAGAGCTCGCGGCCCACGGGCACGCGCCGGGTAGCCTCACAGGCGAGAGCGTCGAGCCGGGCGCCCGCGTCGCGGTCGCCTCGGCCGAGGTGGAGAGCTTGCGGGTGGCTGGGCGGACGCTTGTCGAGCTCATCGACGAGCGCATCGATCGCACATCGCTGGCGGAGCAACTTCGGTCGGCCCTTCCACTCAGCGGTGGCCAGGTCACAGGCGACTTGGAGGTGGAGGGTGACCTGCATGTGCGGGGCGACCTGCGAGTGGGTGGACAGATCTTCTTGGACGGACGCTCGCTCACCGGCTCCACGGGGGACGCTGGCTCAGGTTTCAAGGTCATGGAGCTTTACATAGATAACTGGCAAACTCGGCCGACCGAGAATACCTATGGAAGCCACAACATGAACTTGGAGCTGCCGTGGGCTGCCCGCGTCCTGGTGATCGCGCGCGCCTGGATTCAGCAGATATGGGTCAAGAACTGGTCCGGTGCGAACGTCTCCGTTCAAGTGGGTGAAGGGAGGTTGGGTAGTGATCCGAACTATGGCCTGTATGGTGCCACGTACAGGGGCAGTTTTCAGTTTCTGGTGTGGAACGCTTACTCGGAGAGCGAGGGACAGGGTCAGTTCTCGCTCCCTGCGGGTCCGGTCTGGATACAGGCGCAGTGCGGGCCCAACATCGTCGAAATGAGCTTCCTCATTCTGGCATTTCGGGAGACAGCATGAGGCCGGCACCCGTCCTGACCCGAACACCCGGAGACCGGGTGCGCGCCGCCGACTGGAATGAGATGCAAATCAAGCTCGAGTCCGCGCTCAGCGTCCACGCCCACGCGTTAGACGCTCAGGTGCTGGACTCCTCTTCGAAGCTCCGCGGACGGCACCTGCGGGCCGAGTCGCTCCACATCGCGGGCAGACCGCTCGCGGCACCGCTCGAAGAGGCCGCAACGAAGGCTGGAGAGCGGGCGCTGGCGCGTCACCTGCCCGTCGAGGGTGGCGTCATCTCGGGTGATCTGACGGTTGAGGGCAATTTGCATGTCCGGGGTGACCTTGTTGTCGATGGCGCGCTCTCCGTGGGTGGTGAGGCTCCGCGTGAGGAGCGTCCCCTTCGGCGCGGCACCCCGCGTCAGTTCCGTGTGAGCGGCGCTCCCGGAGGCGGGTCGAGGCCAGAGTACACGCCTGTCCCTGGGACCACGCTGCGCTTCGACGTCGAGACGCTGAGCCTCGGTACGTTCGGGCTTCGCTTCGTGGCAAAGGGCAACAGGGAGGCTGAGGGCTACTCTTACTATAGCTTCAGTTGCATGATTCACCTCAAGGCTTCCTTCAATGGGCGTCTGGACACGAACAGCGCCCGGTTTGACAGCAACACGCTGCGACTCGCGAACCGGCTGCAAGGTAATCGAACGGCCGGCCCTGGTCTTGGCATGCCCTGGGGTGTCCATCGGGAGAGCTACCGGTATTACCCGGAACGGAACGGCAGCGAAAACCTTGGCGACTGGAGCTCGGGACACCAGACCCAAACCTGGCTGCTCGACCCAGGCTCCTGGAGCTTCGAGCTCTACTACACGAGCTACCGGCTCCTCGACCTCGCCATGCAGTTGGACATCTTCGTCCTGCCCCTGCCCGAGCTGGCGCCATGATCCCCCGCCCCTACCTCACCCGCCAGCCCGGCGACCTCATCCGCGCCAGCGACTGGAACGAGGTCCAACGCCGCTTTCGCGAGGAGCTGGCCGCCCACGACCACACCGGCGGTGAGCGCGGCCTGCGCCTGACCGGAGACAGCTTCGATCCTCAGACGACCCTGAAGGTGCGCGAGATCCACGTCACCGGGACGCTGAGGCTCGCCGGCGAGGAGATCCGCCCGCCCAGCGAGGATCGGCTCGACGCCTCGACCTTGAAGAACCTGACGGTGGATGGCGACCTGCACGTCAGCGGAGAGGCGCGCTGGACGCCGCGCGCCCCGCTTCGGACGGCTGCTGGCCGGGTGAGCTTCGAGAACATCGAGTCCGACCCGGTGAAGGGATTGAACCTGGACCTGGGGCTGGAGCTGGTCCGACCCTGGCAGACCGTGGTCGTTCAGGTCATGCTGAGAGGGGTGTCCAGACCGAGTTGGAAGGCGTCGACCGATCAGTCCTCCCTGACCCTGGAGCCGCGCTGCGTCGCCGGCCGTCACGACGTCGGCCCGTTCTTGCACGCCAACGGCCGAGAGTTCAGCGTCCGGCAGCGGCACACCAGCGCGCCGGAGCCCTTTCAGCAGGCCGAGATCCTGGTGAGCGTCTGCGAGCACGGCTGCCGTCTGCGTCTGTCCACACACGGCGCCTGGAAGGTCGGGCTGCTCATCGCGCGGGCCTTCCCGCTCTGGGGAGGTGGCCATGTCGGACCGTGAGGGGCCCATGGTCCTGCCCGGCGACTTCATCACCGCCGATCTGTGGGAGAGGGCCCAGGATCAGCCTCGGGCGCGGGTTCGTGCGCACGAGCACGAGGGGCCGCTCCCCAAGGACGCGCTCCAGCCCGGGCTCTCGATGCAACACAGACGCGTGGAGGTCGAGCGCGTCACCCTCGCGGGGCGCGAGCTCACCCCGACGGACAGACTCGGGTCCATCTCCGCCGAGGGCGCGCAGCAGATAGAGGGCGCGCTCACCGTGACGGGCGACCTGATCGTGCGCGGTGCGCTGACCTTGGACAGGGCCTTCACGCTCAACCCCGTCGCCATCGCCACGCCACGCCGCCCGCTCCTGTTCACGAACCGCTGTCAGGCCAGCTTCGACGCCGAGGCCTTCATCCGAGCCTCCGACAGGGGCATCCAGTCCCTCGGCGCCGACGCGCGGGGCGAGGCCTGCCTGGTCGAGCTGAACGTGAAGCTGCCCTGCGCATGCCGCGTGCTGCTGCTGGGCAGGGTGATCTGCAGGAGCAGCGGGCCGCTTCGCTTGGACGTCGAGACGGACGGCGTCGTGCGCCCGGCGGTGTTGGACGAAGGCTGGTTGACCGGGGCGGAGCTCGACGCAATCGACGCGGCCAGCCCCGCCGAGCGGCTCCCGCTGCTGGCGAAGATCGGCGCCGAGCGCCCGAAGGCGCGTGTGCTCGTCCAAGCGATCAACGCGGAGATTGGCGTCTACATCCCGCTCCGCGAGTGGTTCCTGCTGCCCGCGGGCCAGCACACGCTGAGGGCGATGGTCGCCCAGGGGACGAGCGCGGTCGCCGGGAACATCTTGCAGGCGGTCTGCTTCCCGCTGGCCACGGAGGTGGGATGATGGCGCTCCCCGAGAAGATAGCGGCCCCCGCCGACAAGATCCTGCGCGCCACCCACTTCGGCGCGATGCAGGAGCGCCTGCGCCAGGCCATCCACACCCACGTCCACGGCGAGGATTCGCCCCGTCTCTCCGCCGCGGCCATCGACCCGCGCAGCACCCTCGACCTCGCGTCTCTGACCTGTGACGAGCTCGTGGTGGGCGGGCGCGACCTGACGAACCCCGCCCATCGGGAGGCGGGCGCGGCGACCGTGCAGGGTCAGCTCCAGATCGCCGGGGAGCTGACGGTCGGCGGGCGCGTCCGGGCCATGGATCCGGAGGTCCGCGCCGAGGTCTACGCCGCGGACTACGAGCAGATCTACCAGGTGAACCACGGTCTTTACCAGAACTCCGGCTACTGGGTTCGCGTCCCCATGACGAGCTCCGCCTTGACCCTGGGTCGGGCGGCGTTGATTCTCGTCGAGTGCGCCATCCAGGCGGCGGCCTTCTCCATCGCAGCGCGGACGAGCCTCCGGGTCGCAGGGAGCGACGCAGCCGTCCCCCTCACGATGCTCGCGACCTGGGGCGAGCTGAAGAGCCCGAAGGCCATCGCCGAGCGCATCGCCAGCGAGGGCGATCTCGCGCCCCTCGGAGCCGATCTGAGCATCTATTGGGGAAATCGATTCGACGCAAATCAGGCGAACGGGGTGGAGGTCGCGGTGCTCCTCCCGGCGGGCCAGTACAGCCTCGTCCATGACTGCTACATCTTCCATCCCAACAAGGCCGATGTAGAACATCATACCCAACGCGGAATTCGTTTTAACGGGCATCTCACAGTCCACGTGATCTAATCTTCTCCCAACCCAGAGGCAAAGCCATGGCACAAACCCGCATCATCCCCGGCGTCGCGATCAAGGTCGTCAAAGACGTCGTCGCGCCACAGCTCAGCCCGGCCGGCGTGCTCGGGCTCGTCGGCCTGGTCGAGAAGGACGGCGTCGCCGCCGCCCGCGCCGCGAGCTGGAACACCTTCGTCGAGACCTTCGGGGCCGGCAGCGCGCAGAGCCTGCCCGAGGCCCGCCAGGCGCTGGAGAACGGCGTCACCGAGCTGGTCGTCATCCCCGTGGCCGGCGGCGAGCGCGCCTCGGTCGACCTCGGCGCCGGGCTCACGCTGGAGGCCCGCGCCCCGGGCACCTGGGCCAACGACCTCTCGGCGCGCGTCACCTGGCGCCGGCGCGGCGGCGAAGCCTTCGCCTTCGACCTGGAGATCCTCCGCGGCCAGGAGGTGCTGGAGAAGCACGGCAACCTGTCCATCCTCCCCGGCCTGCCCCGCAGCGTCGGGACCGTGCTGGCCAGCAGCTCGAGCCGCGTGCGCGTCAAGCGCCAGGCGGCCTTCCAGCCGCAGCCGATCTCCAACCCGAGCCAGCCCTCCGACAACCCCATCATCATCAAGCTCGGCGCCGCCGAGGCCGTGAAGCTGGGGGCGGAGGAGCAGGATCCGCCGACGTTCACGCTGCTGCAGGTCGGCCAGACCGCGGTCTGGGCGCTCGCCGAGACCGCGGTGGACGGGGCGCAGGCGACCACCCTGTTCACGCTCCCTGGGGAGCTCGGCAAGCTGCTCGAGCGTCTCGACGGCTTCGGCAAGCTGAGCTGGGGAGGCTTCCCGCCGGAGGGCGGCGCGATCGCCTTCTCCCCGGGCGCCGACGCGGATCAGGAC
>CAZKWG010000542.1:0-5840 GCA_964556105.1 uncultured Enterobacterales bacterium
GGGCTACTCGAACCTGCTCTGGGTGCTGCTGGCGGCGCTCGGTATGGGCGCCGGGATCCCCGCGCCGAGCCTGCTGCTGGCGATGGGCCTCGGGATGGCGGCGCTCTGTGTGCCGGCGACCTACGCCGTGACGCGGGTGGCGGGAGGCTCCCGTCTCAGCGGGCTCGCGGCGGCGGCGCTGGTCTCGGTCTCCAGCCTGGTCGCGGGGACGGCCATCACGGGGCTGGAGACGCCCCTGCTCTGCCTGTTGATGACGGCGGCGACGGGCCGCCTGCTCGCGGAGGAGCGCGAGGTGGTCGCGGGCGGGACGCCGAGGCCCTGGTCGGCGCTGCTCTTCGGCCTGCTGACCATCAGCCATGTCGAGGGGCCGATCTACCTGGCCATCCCGCTCATCATCCGCCTCTTCCGGCCCGGAGCGGGAGGTCCGTGGCGGGCGCTGCGTGAGCTCGGCCGGCGCGACCTCCTCGTGGCCGGGCTGCTGCTGGTGCTTCCAGTAGGACAGGAGCTTTTGCGCGTCCTCTACTACGGGGACTGGATGCCGAACACGGTGCGCGTGAAGACGTCCGGTGGCGCGGAGATGCCGCTCATCCTCGGGATTCGGTACGCGCTCTTCTCGTTGACCGTCAACCGGGCGCTCCTCGTCCTGCTCGGGCTGGGCGCGCTGATGGCCTTCGTGTTTCGGCGCGGCCTCTCGGACAGCGAGCGCGTCGCGACGCGCTGCCTGATCCTGCCCTGGCTGGCCTGCGCCTTCTTCTCGGTGATCGCCAACGGCGACATGCTCAATCAATTCCGTTTTATGGCGCCGGCCGCGCCCACCCTCATCGCGCTGGGCGTGCTGGGCTGGCAGCGGCTGCTGCCTCATGTGCATCCGACCTTTCGAATCGCCTTCCTCCCGGTGCCGCTCTGCCTCGGGCTCATCGCCGCGCACCGCGATCTCAGCGTGCAGGTCGTCCAGCACAACCGGCAGCCCCAGGGGCTCTCGGACGACGTCCTGAGCTCCTTCGTCAACGCGCTGCAGGGCGAGTACGGGATGGTCCGCACCTACGCGCAGCCGCTCGGGCGGCTCTGGAGCCCGGAGCAGCCCATGGGCGGCGTTCAGCAGCCCCAGTGGTTCGTTCAGTGGGTGCTGGAGAACGTCCCCGTGGGCGGCGCCGTGATGTTCCCCGACGTGGGCGTGCTGGGCTACGCGCTGGCGGACGGGCGGGTGCTCGACGCGCGCGGCCTCAACTCCCGCGGCGCGGCGCAGCTCGTCAGCGCGCAGCCGGCCGAGGGGCCTGCGGGCCTGGAAGATCCGGCCGTCCACGCCTTCCTGGCGGAGCTCGCCGTGTCGAACCCCGACGCGCTGGTGCTTCAGTACAGCGACGGGCAGATCTGGGGGCCAGTCGAGGCCGCCCTGCAGGCCAGCGGGAAGATCGCCGATTATTCGGCGGTGGCCGCCGGGCAGTACACCTCGCGCTTCACCGGGATCTGCGTGCTGGAGGCGGGTCGTCCGCGGCCGACGCTGCCGGAGGTCCTGGCCCGTTACCGCAGGATGGAGGAGGAGATGCCGGGGGTCTTCGACTGGGCCGGCCGCCGGCTCGCGCTGGAGAAGGGCCTGGCCAACGCGGCGGAGGCGGGTCGCGAGCTGAGCGCGCCGCTCGCGCTCTACCCCGCCGGAGCGTGGTACCGTGCCGCGACGCTCCCGCCTGCACAGGGCCGCTGAGCGCCCCCTCCGAACCCTGTCGGTCGAGCCCTCGATGCGTACGCTGCTGCTCCTTCTGATGTCTCTCAGCGCCTGCTCCGACAAGGAGGTCACCGAGGCGCCCATCACGGATCGGGACGGGGACGGCTTCGCGGCCCTCTCGGAGGGCGGCGAGGACTGCGACGACACCAACCCCCAGGTCTTTCCGGGCGCGGTCGAGGTCTGCGACGCCTCCGACGACGACTGCGACGGCCTCATCGACGAGCTCTTCGATCTGGACGCCGACGGCTATCTGGCGGACGAGCCCGGCTGCCGCGCGCTGGGCGGAGAGACCGACTGCGATGACGGCGCCGCCGAGATCAACCCGGCCGCGACGGAGCTGTGCGACGCCATCGACAACGACTGCGACGGGGTGGTCGACGAGGCCGCGGACGCCGACGAGGACGGCGTAGACGCCTGCACGGACTGCGACGACGCCGACGCGGCCGCCTACCCGGGCGGATCCGAGGTCTGCGACGGCGTCGACAACGACTGCAGCGGGCGGGCCGACGACGCCTGGGACGCGGACGGGGACGGCGTCGCCTTCTGCGTGGACGACTGCGACGATGACGACGCCAGCGCCTTCCCCGGCGCCACCGAGATCTGCGACGGGACGGACAACGACTGCGACGGCGAGACGGACGAGGGCTTCGACGCCGACCTGGATGGCTTCAAGACCTGCCGCGGCGACTGCGACGACACCGACGCGGACGTGAACCCCTGGGCCACGGAGGTCTGCGACGGCGTCGACAATGACTGCGACGAGGTCGTGGACGACGCGGGCGACGACGACGGCGACGGCTACGGCGACTGCGAAGAGGACTGCGACGACACGGACGACACGATCTTCCCGGGCGCGGAGGAGGTCTGCGACGGGGCGGACAGCGACTGCGACGGGGTGACGCCCGCCGACGAGGCGGACGACGACGGCGACGGCGTCACGGTCTGCGGCGGCGACTGCGACGACGCCGATCCGCTGCGCGCGGCGGGCCTGCTCGAGGTCTGCGACGGCCAGGACAACGACTGCGACAGCGCGACGCTGGAGGGCGTGGACAACGACGGCGACGGCCAGAGCGCCTGCAGCGGCGACTGCGACGACACCGAGGCGAGCGCCTATGTCGGCGGCACCGAGCGCTGCGACGCGGTGGACAACGACTGCGACGGCGCCCGCGACGAGGGCAGCACCTGCGCCGGCTGCACGTCCGCCGAGATCGGGGACAACGTCTACCTGTTCTGCACCTCGGGCCTGCCCTGGTCGGACGCGCGCGAGGCCTGCCTGGATCTCGGCTATGACCTCGTCTCGTTCACCGACGAGGAGGACTACTACCTGATCTCCGACGCCGCCTACGCCGTCTACGCCACCGCCTGGGCCGTCGGCTACAACGACATCGACGAGGAGGGCACCTGGGTCTGGTCCAACGGCGACCGCTCCACGTTCAGCGACTGGGCGAGCGGCGAGCCGAACAACTACGGCGAGGAGGACTGCGCGGAGATCCTCTGGAGCGGCTACCAGTGGAACGACTACACCTGCGGCAGCGCGCTGCCCTACATCTGTGAGTCGTTGGACTGAGCGTCCGGGCTACTCCAGCTCGGGCTCGCCCTCTGGGAAGATCTCCGCCACCACCTCGGCGGGCCAGGCCTCCAGATAGGTCAAGGTGTACTCGTAGTAGTAGCGCCCGTCCTCCACGGTCGCCTCGCGGTAGGGGTCGCTCTCCAGCCAGGGGAGGATCATCTCCCAGGCGGCCGTCGCGTCCCGGGCCAGGTCCAGGGAGCGCATGCGGTCGGCCACGTCCCAGAGCGCGAGCTGATAGCGGACCTTGATGCTGGGGATGCTCAGGCACCAGGTCGCCAGGTAGCCGGCGGTGCTGTCGATCCCGCCCGTCCAGGCGAAGGTCTGGTCCGTGCCCCAGGGCAGCAGGCTGAGCAGGCCGGTCGAAGGATCGTGGTAGATCCTGTAATTGTTAGGATAGTAGAAGTACCCGTCCCAGTGGCCGATCAGCACCTCGACCGCCCACATGCGCAGCACCTCGTCCACGTCGACCAGCGCCTCCAGCTCGTCCACCAGCGCCTCGTCGGGGGTCTGGTCCAGCAGGGCGGCCAGCTCGGCCAGCTCCGAGTAGGGCTCGACGTCGGACGCGCCGTCCTGGTCCAGCTCCAGGCTGGTGTAGCTGCCGCTGGTGAGATCCTGGCCGTAGGCCCCCTCGTAGAGGTTGCCCTCTTCGTCCTCGTACCAGCGCTCCAGGAAGCTGTCGTCCATGGTCTCCAGGTTGGTGTACAGGCCGCGGTACTCGCCGTTCAGGTAGAGGGCGACGTGGCTGGTGCGCGGGGCGGGGACGCCCGCGTCGCGGAAGATCGTGTAGGCGATGCGCTCGTGAATGGCGGAGGCGTCCTGCACCATGTTGTTCAGCGTCAGCCCCTCCAGCCCGCGCAGGCGCTGACCCTCGACGAACCAGTCCAGGTTGATCTTCAGCGCCGCCTTGCTGTCCAGGGTGCGCAGGCTGCCCCACTGGCCCTTGATCCGCACGCCGACGGGCTCGAGCCAGACGCCTTCGAAGCCGAGGCCGGCCTCGACGTAGGTGTAGGGGTCGTTGTCCAGCGCGGCGCGGCTCTCATCGGGCAGCCAGAGCTCGAAGGTGAGCACCCGGTCGTGATCGAAGATCGCGTCGGAGGGGTCCAGGCTGGTGCCCGGGTCCCAGGGGTTCGCGTTGTAGGGCGTGGCGCGCACGCTGGGGACCACGTTGGCGCTCGCGTCGGGGAAGCGCCCCAGCACGATGTCCGAGCCGAGATCCTCCCAGGACAGCTGGTCCATGGCGGTCTCGCCCTGCCAGAGGGTGAGCGACCCCTCGTCCTCGTCCAGCCTGAAGGTGGCGTGCAGGTCGCCCTCCTCGGGCTCGTCGTCCAGCCAGACGATGAGGCGCTCGCCGGGCGCGAGGCTGGCGTCCTCGGCGAAGGTCCAGCTCGCCTCGTCGTCGTCCTCCGACAGGCCCCAGCCCGCGAGCGCCACCACCTCCGAAGAGCGGTTGACCACCTCAACCCAGTCGTCCAGATCGATGTTCTCATCCATCAGCACGCTGTCATTGGAGGCCATCAGCTCGTTGAGCAGCAGCGGAGACGCCTCGAGCGATTCGCTGGAGGGGAGCTGCTCAGAGGCGCTCTCCGCGCTGGCGAGCGCCGCGGTCGCGGGCGCCGCGGCGCCGCGGGGATCGGTGAGCGGGGTCTCGGTGGGCGCGCAGGCAGCGACGAAGAGGACGAGCAGCACGGGTGCCTCCCCATGCAGCATAGCGCGCATTATGATGTACAGCGGAGGTGTCGATGAGGGAGATAATGCAGGCCGCCATCGAGCTCGACGCGCGCGCCGCCCACGCGATCGCCGCGGCCATGCGCGAGCTGGCGAAGGTAGACGGCGAGCACGCGCATGAGCTCGCGCTCATCGACGCGTTCGAGGCGGATCTCCCCCCGGCCGTGGCGTCGAGCCTGGCCGACGTGAACACCCCGGAGGCGCGGGAGGCCCTGCTGAAGAGCCTCGTGCTCCTCGCCTTCGCCGACGGGCCGATGACCCCGGGCGAGCGCGCGCACATCCAGGCCGTCGCGGCTCAGCTCGGTCTGACGGACGCCGACGTCTCGCGCGCCACCGTGGACGTGGCCAGCGTGATGCTCTCGGGCTTCTCCGGCGTGACCGTCTTCCGCGAGCAGGTCCACGCCCTCGGCCGCGACCTCGGCCTGGACGAGGACACGATCAAGAAGGTCCTGGCCTAGCGTCTGGCGGCGATCGCGTCCAGGGCCATGGCCAGCGCGAGATCCAGCGCGCTCACGCCGCTGGCGTCGTGCGTGGTGAGCGTGACGTCGACGCGGTTGTAGACGTTGGACCACTCGGGGTGGTGGTCGAGCTTCTCCGCCACCAGCGCGGCGCGGGCCATGAAGCCCCAGGCCTCGCTGAAGTCGGCGAAGCGGTAGGTCTTGTGGATAGCGTCCCGTCCGGACACCTCGGACCAGCCCGAGAGCGCCTCCAAGGCGGCCTTGCGCTCGTCTCCGCTCAGTCTCTCTACCATGTGCGCCGTCCTGTCGAGGGTTCTCTCCGAATCTACCCCAGCTCAGCGGGCTGGGCCGGCGCAGCGCCCCC
>CAZKWG010000543.1:0-5838 GCA_964556105.1 uncultured Enterobacterales bacterium
TACACCATGTACCTCGAGTCCACCTTCTCCGAGGGCGCGCTCTCGGGCTCCTACGACGAGTGCGACTGGGACGACTTCGAGTACTGGAGCGAGATCACCGAGTTCGGCAGCATCTGGGGCATCAGCTACTACCCCGACTCCTACAGCTACCCGCTGGCCTACTACTACTACTACGGCTACGGGGCGTTCTACCCGACCTCGTACCTGTACTACGGCTACTCGGACTACGGCTACGTGTACTGGAACTGGACCTTCTTCGTCCAGTACGACAGCAGCGACCTGATCGAGGCCGCGCTCTTCTTCGTCTACCCCTACTACTACTAGGCGCTGAGGCCGGCGCGCGCTGAAGCCAGCGCGCGCTGAGGCCAGCACACGTTGAACCCCCGCCCTCGTGGCGGGGGTTCTTCGTTTCTGGGGTCCTCCGGAGGCCCGTCTGCCCGGGTGAGCAGGCAGACGGATCTTCCCGCGCCGCTCAGGGGGTCGGCGTGTCGGAGGTCGGGCCCAGCAGGTTGTTCAGGTCCTCCTGCTCGGGCAGCGGGTCACCCTTGGAGAGCGCGTAGAGCTCCTTGGCCTTCGCCGCGAGCGCGGCGCCCTTCTCGGGGTCGCCCACCTTCGCCTCGATGTTCGCCTGAAGCAGGAGGATGTGCGCGTTCTCCGGATCGGCCGCCAGGGCCGGCGCCAGCACGTCGCGCGCCAGCGTGTAGTCGCCGGTGTTGAAGACGGCCTGCGCCCAGGCGCGGCGCAGCATCGAGATCTCCGGCGACTGCTCGGAGAGCATCCGATACTCGTCCGCGGCGTCATCCCACCGCTTCGCCCGCATGTACAGCCCGCCCAGCATCCGCCGCGTCTTGGGCCCGGAGCCGAAGGTCTCCAGCTCCGTGCGCAGGTGAGCGATGGCGCCCGCCGTGTCTCCCCTCGACGCCGCGAGGCGCCCGAGGACCTCGTGGACGCCAGGGCGCGGCACGTGGTCGCTCAGGCTCTCCTGGAGCAGCGGCGCCGCCTTCTCAATCTCCCCCTGGCGCGCGTAGGCCAGCCCCAGCATCGCCTTGAGGCCCATGCTGGTGGGGTTCTTCTCGTGCGCCGTGCGGGCGAGCTCGAGGGCCTCCTGGTCCCGGCCGAGCTGGCTGAGGAAGCGCACCTTCATCTGCAGCGCCGACTCGTCGCCCGGCACCAGCACCAGCACCGCCTCCGCCTCGCGCAGGGCCTCGTCGATCTTGCCCTGGCGCGCCAGGGTGATCGCCAGGTTCTGGTGCAGCACCGTCGAGCTGCCGTTCTGCGCCAGCGCCTCGCGGAGGACCTCCTCGGCCTCCGTCATCTTCATCTGCCGCTGCAGGATCTGGGCCAGACCCAGGCGCGCCTCGACGATCTGCGGCTCAGCCTCGAGGATCTTGCGGTAGAGCGCCACGGACTCCTCGGAGGTCTCCGGCGCGCGCCCCAGCACGCGGGCCTGATCCAGCCCGCGAATGGTCTCCAGCCGGTCCTTGGCGTCGATGGTCGAGCTCTCTCCGCTCAGGTCGCCGCCCGTGTTGACGTAGCCGAGGGCGGCGAGCTGCTCGAGGATCTCGGGCGACATCGCCTGCGCCTCCTGGCTCTGCACGGCCTTGGCGTTGACCGCCTCGGTGACCTTCTTCAGCCGGGCCACATCGTCGGCGCGCGACGCCACGAGGTTGGTCGCCTCCTCCGGGTCCGTGGCCAGGTCGAAGAGCCGCGGGCTCGGCGTGTCCATCAGCTTCAGCGTCCCCTCGGCCACCGCCACCTCCGGGTGGTAGCCGAAGCGCTGCGCGACGCTGTAGGACTCCATGTAGACGCCGGGTCGGGCCTGAATGCCCTCGCGGGTGGCGACCGAGAGGTCTACGCCGTCCAGGTCCGCCGGGATGGGCAGCCCGAGCAGCCCGAGCGCCGTCGGCATCACGTCCACGTTGCTCACCGCGACGTCGTTGACCGCCACCGGCGCGGCGAGCGGCTCCGCGGGCCGGACGATGAAGGGGATGCGCATGGTCGGGTCGAAGAGGAAGGTGCCGTGCGTGAACTCGCCGTGCTCCCCGTTGAGCGCCTCGCCGTGATCGCCGACGGCGATCCAGGCCACGCCGTCCCGCTGGTTGCGTGCGTCGATCGCCGCCTTCAGCCGCCCGAGCTGCTCGTCCACGTAGGCGATCTCCCCGTCGTAGGGGCGCCCGGGCAGCAGCTCGTCGAAGGGAGAGGGGGGGCGGTAGGGGTGGTGGGCGTCGTAGAAGTGGACCCAGAGCAGGAAGGGCTCGCTGGACTTCACCTCGGAGAGCCAGCGCAGCGCGTCGTCCACCACCTCGCCCGCCGCGCGCTCCTGCCCCCAGCGGTTCTGCGGGTTCTCGCTGGTGTGAATCTGGTCAGAATAAGCCTCGAAGCCCTGGTCCAGATTCCAGACGCGGGTGGTGACGAAGGCGCTGACGCTGGCCCCGGTCTTGTAGCCGGCCGCGCTGGCCAGCTCGGCCAGCGTCGTGGCGTCCTCGCTCAGGATCGCGTCCCCGTTGTTTCGTACGCCGTGACGGGTCGGGTAGAGGCCCGTAAACATCGAGGCGTGCGAGGGCGTGGTCAGGGGCACGGTGGCGTAGGCCCGCTGGAAGCGCGCGCCGGCCCCGGCGAGCCCATCGAGGGTGCGCGTCTGCGCGCCCGCGTAGCCGTACGCGCCGATCCGGTCCGCGCGGGTCGTGTCCAGCGTGGCGATCACCAGCGAGGGACGTTTGTCCTGCTTCTTTGCCGAGCCGGTGGCGGTGGTGGACTTGTCCTTCTCGCCACTGCAGGCCAGGAGGAGGGGAAGGGAGATCAGGAGGAGCGGGTTTGCCATGGATCGCCAGTATCGTTAGCCAGTCGGGCCGTCAGCGGAGCTTCGAATGAATAATCGAACGATCAGGTCGTCGCTTCGTGTGCTCTCGCGGACAGGCGCGCTGGGCGTGGTGCTGGGGGGGCTGTTGTCGGGGATCCCGGCGCTGGAGAGCCTGCTGCCGGGAGAGGGTGTCGGTGTCGCTGGGGTGGCCAGCGCTGGGCAGGTCGGAGGGGAGGGGAGCGGTCCCGCTTCCAAGGGCCAGAAGCGGTTGAAGAAGGCCGAGGTCTCCGGTGAGGCGCGCAGAGAGACGCGCGAGAAGCTGGATGGCGCCTCGGCCCGGCGCGGGCTCGGCGCGACGCCCTGGCGGGCCTCCTTCGCCAGTCACCAGTGGCGCAACGCGCTGCCGGGGCTTCGGAAGGAGCTGGCCGATAACCCGGATGACCCTGAGCTGCATGCCTACGCCGCGATCGCCAGCGCAAAGATCGGCCGCTATGCGGACGCGCTGCTCTCCTTCGAGAGCGCCATCGGCTCGGAGTTCTACGAGGCCAAGGGCCTCGACGAGCACGCGACGACCCTGCGCGTGACGGGCCACGTCGAGGAGGCCGTCCAGCTCCGCCGGGAGGCGCTCGCCTCGGCGCCGCGGGCGCTGGGCCAGGTCCAGATCGCCTTCAACCTGGCCGACGACCTGCGCGCGGCCGGCGACCTGCAGGGCGCCGAGGACGCGGCGTACTTCGTGCTCTCCGAGACGCCGGGTCTGGAGGAGGTCTACGCCCTCTTCGCCGACATCGCGCTGGACGCGGGAGATCTCGAAGAGGCGGAATTACAGCTCTGGTACGCCGATATCTACGGTGTGCGCACCGCCCGCACCCGCGCCGCCCGCGGCCGGCTGCAGCTGGCCTACGGGGACCTGGACGCGGCCTTCGACGAGGTCGCCGCAGGGCGCATGCGCACCCGCAATCATCTGCCCTGGGCCATCCAGGCCGAGGTCCTGCGTCGGTCGGGCAACCCCGCCGCCGGCCTGAACCTCGTGGAGAGCGCCTTTCTCCCGGACAAGGAGCGGCCGGACATGACGGCGGCGAAGCTCGCCTGCCTGGCCTCCCTGGGCGAGCTCGAAGAGGCCGAGGACCTGCGGCAGTGGGCGCTCGACGTCTACCCGCGCGACCCGAGCGTGCGCGCGGCGAGTCAGGTGCTCGACCGCGCGCTGGAGCGGGCGGCGAAGCCTCAGTTGTAGAGCGCGTCCACCCAGCTCGTCGGGCTCGGGATGCTGAACTCGGACGCGTCGAAGCCGTCGACGTCGCCGCTGATGTCCAGGTTGAAGGTCCCGCTGCTGACGTCCACGCCGACCACCAGCGAGAAGTCGAAGGCCGCCTGGCCGCTCGCCTCGCCCGTGACGGTCAGATCGCCGCTGGTCTCGAAGGCGTAGTCCAGGGCGCCGCCGTTGATGTCCAGGTGCGCCTCGGTGAAGAGCGCCGCGTCGCCGTCCATGACGACGCCGATATCGTCCACCGCCACCTCGGTGTAGCCCAGCGCGAGGTCGAAGACGTAGTCGTGATTGGCCGTGTCGATCTCGGCCGAGCCGTCGATCTGAGCCGCGCCCGAGAAGCCGTCGCCGCCGTTCAAGCTGCCCGAGACCGTGCCGCCGTTCTCCGTCGTCTCGACCGTGAAGCCTTCGGGGACCTCGACGCCCTCGACCGCGTCGTAGACGGTGCGGTAGACGGAGCCCAACATCTGGGACTGGCTCTGGAAGACGCGCTCCGCCTCCTTGGAAGAGAGCTTGCTGGCGTCACAACCCGTGCTCAACAAGAGCACACCCACACACACGTTCAGAGTTCGCATTCGCACCTCCTGGAGTGACAGTCTGCCGGTTCCCAGGGCGGCTGGCAATCGACAGGGGGGCCCGGCGTGACAGGATCTCGTCAAGGGGGCGCGAGCCCTGGGCGAAGGGACTGGGTTAGCCGGGAGACATCGGCCAGGAGTTCTCGTGCGCGTTCCCCGAGTCGTGCTCACCCGCTATGGCGGGCCTGAGGTGCTCCAGGTCGAGGAGGTCGAGCTCCCCGCGCCCGGGCCGGGGCAGGCGCGCGTGCGCGTGCGCGCCGCCGGGATCAACTTCGCCGAGGTCTTCTGTCGGCTCGGGCTCTACCGCGCCGCGCCGCCGCCGCCCTTCGTCCCCGGCTTCGAGTTCGCCGGTGAGGTCGTGGACGTCGGCACGGAGTGCGCGTGGCGTCCTGGTGACCGGGTGCTGGGCGTGACGCGGTTCGGTGGATATCAAGGTGGGCTGATCGCGGACGGTGGGCGTCTTCGCGCCATCCCCGACGGGTGGAGCTTCGAGGAGGCCGGCGGCTTCCCCGCGGCGGCGCTCACCGCGGCCTATGGGCTCTACGAGCTCGGGCGCCTCCGCGCGGGCGAGCGGGTGCTCATCCACTCGGCGGCGGGCGGGGTCGGCTCGGTGGCGGTGCAGGTCGCCCGCGCGCGCGGCGCCGTCGTCGTGGGCACCTGCGGGTCGGACGCGAAGCTGCCCGTCCTGGAGAAGCTGGGCTGCGAGGTGGCGATCAACTACAAGCAGGGCGACTGGGCGGCGGCGGTCCAGGAGCGCCTCGGCCCGGTGGATGTCGTCTTCGACGCGCTGGGCGGCCCCTTTCTCCGCCCGGGCTACGACCTGCTGCGCCCGCGGGGCCGGCTGATCTGCTACGGCTTCGGCAGCATGACGCCGCTCGGAGATCGGCCGAGCTGGCCGCGTCTCGCCTGGCAGTGGCTCCGCACCCCGCGCTTCTCGCCGCTGCCGCTGGTCAGCGACAACCGGTCCATCGCCGGCTTCAACGTGCTCCTGCTCTGGGACGCGCTCTCGATCCTCTCCGAGCTCATGGACGAGACCCTCGCGCTCGCCAGCTCCGGCCAGCTCCGCGTCCCGGTCAGCGAGGCGGCGCCTTTCCACGAGGTCGGGCGGCTTCACGCGGCGCTCCAGGGCGGTCAGACCACCGGCAAGCTGGTGCTGACCTTCCCAGAGCGCTAAGGTCCTTGGATGTGGCTCCTCCTCACCC
>CAZKWG010000544.1:0-5826 GCA_964556105.1 uncultured Enterobacterales bacterium
GCGGGCACGATCTCCTCGACCTAGGAGATGGTGACTCGGGCGCCAGCGGCCATCATCGGGTAGAAGTTCCGCGCGGTGCGACGGTAGACCAGGTTGCCGTGGGTGTCGGCCTTCCAGGCCTTCACGATGGCGAAGTCCGCGTGCAAGGCGCGCTCGAGCACGTACATGCGCCCGTCGAACTCCCGCGTCTCCTTGCCCTCCGCGACCAGGGTGCCGAAGCCCGTCGGGGTGAAGAAGGCCGGAATCCCCGCCCCCGCCGCCCGGATACGCTCGGCGAGCGTGCCCTGCGGGACGAGCTCGACCTGAAGCTCTCCCGACAGATACTGCCGCTCGAACTCCTTGTTCTCGCCGACGTAGCTGGAGATCATCTTCTTGACCTGGCGGTTCCTGAGCAGGATGCCAAGGCCGAAGGTGTCTACGCCGGCGTTGTTGGAGATGAAGGTCAGATCGCGGATCCCGCGCGCGGCGATGGCCGCGATGAGGGTCTCCGGGATGCCACAGAGCCCGAAGCCGCCGGCCATGATCACGGCGCCATCCGGGATGTCGGCGACGGCGTCCTGGGCCGAGCCCACCACCTTGTTCATGCACCCTCCCGAGCCTGTCCCATAACCAGCGCCGGGCTACTCGACCCGGTAGTTCGGCGCCTCCTTGGTGATGATCACGTCGTGAACATGGCTCTCGCGCAGCCCGGACGCCGTGATCCGCACGAAGCGGGCGTCGCGCTGCATGGCGGCGATGTCCGCGCAGCCGGTGTACCCCATGGCCGACCGCAGACCGCCCACGAGCTGGTGCAGGGTCTCGGCCAGGGGGCCCCGGTGCGGCACACGGCCCTCGATGCCCTCAGGGACCAGCTTGACGGCCCCCTCTTCGACGTCGTCCGTGTCCTGGAAGTAGCGGTCTCCCGAGCCGGCGCGCATGGCGCCCACCGAGCCCATCCCGCGGTAGACCTTGTACGAGCGGCCCTGGTAGAGCACGAGCTCACCCGGCGCCTCGTCCGTGCCGGCCAGGAGCGAGCCGACCATCACCGAGTCCGCCCCCGCGGCCACCGCCTTGGCGATGTCGCCGCTGTACTTGATGCCGCCGTCGGCGATGACCGGCACGCCGCGCGCATGGGCCGCCTCGGCGCACCAGGAGATCGCCGAGAGCTGCGGCACGCCGACGCCGGCGATGATCCGCGTGGTGCAGATGCTGCCAGGGCCGATGCCCACCTTCACCGCGTCCGCGCCGGCGTCGATGCAGGCGATGGTCGCCTCGGCGGTGGCGACGTTGCCGACGACGAGCTGCACGCCGGGGTGGCGGGCGCGGATGGCGCGGGTGGCGGCCAGCACCTTCGAGGAGTGCCCGTGGGCGGTGTCGATGAAGAGCGCGTCCACCCCCGCCTCGACCAGCGCGTCGGCGCGCTCGTCCTTGTCCTGCCCGACGCCCAGCGCGGCGCCCACGCGCAGGCGCCCACGCGCGTCCCGGTTCGCCCTGGGCAGGCGGCTGGCGACGGCGACGTCCTTGAACGTGATCAGCCCCGCGAGGTGGCCGTCCGCGCCGACCACCAGCAGCTTCTCGATCTTGTGGGCCTGCATCAGGTCCTTGGCGGACTCCAGGCTGGTGCCGGGCGGGCAGGTGACCAGGCGCGCGCTGGGCGTCATGACCTCGCGCACGGGGCGGTCCAGGTTGCGCTCGAAGCGCAGGTCGCGGTCGGTGAGGATGCCGACGACGCGCCGTCCCTCGACCACGGGCAGGCCGGAGATCTCGTGCTCGCGCATCAGGGCGCGGGCGTTGCGCAGCGTGGCGGCTGGGCTCAGCGTGACGGGGTCCTCGACCACGCCCGTCATCGACTTCTTCACCCGCGCCACCTGGCGGGCCTGCTCCGCGGGGGGGAGGTTCTTGTGGATGACGCCCAGCCCGCCCTCGCGCGCCATGGCGATGGCCGTGTCCGCCTCGGTCACGGTGTCCATGGCCGAGCTGACCAGCGGGATCTTCAGCGGCAGGGCGGCCGTGAGAACCGACTCCACGCGCACGTCCCGCGGCAGCACGTCAGAGGCCGCGGGCACCAGGAGGACGTCGTCGTAAGTGAGCGCCAGTTGGATATCGGCTGTGAGCACGGCACACCTCGGCGCGGGCCTGTAACGCCGCTACGCGGCCTCGCAAGGGTCCGCTCGCGCACGATGCGCCGACCGCATAGAATGGAGCGGATCCGCGGCGCCCGTCTCCCCGCCGCTTCCGAGGTGACCGTGCAGGTCCTCCGCGTCTCCTCCGCCGATGGAACTTCGCTCCGCGTCGTGCGCTGGGGCGAAGGAAAGCGCGACGTGCTGCTGGTGCATGGGCTGGCGGAGCATGCCGGTCGCTACGCCCATGTCGCCGAGGCGCTGGGGGCCGCCGGCTACCGGGTGAGCTTCGTCGAGCTCCGCGGCCACGGCGAGAGCGCCGGAGATCGCGGGCACACGAGCAGCTGGCGACGCTACGCCGAGGACCTCTGGGCCGCGGCGCGGACCCTGGACGACAGCTACGCCATCGTCGCCCACTCAATGGGGGGGCTCGTCGCCCTGGACGCCGTCCGCGAGGCCATGGGCCAGCCGGTGCTCGGCCTCGCGCTCTCCAACCCGATGATCGGCCTGGCCTTCGATCCGCCGCGCGTCAAGGTGCGGGCCAGCCGCGTGCTCTCCAAGCTCGCGCCGCGCCTGAAGTTCCGCAACGAGATGGACACCTCGAAGATCTCGCGGGATCCGGAGGTCGTGCGCCGCTACGAGGCGGACACCCTGGTCTTCGACACCATCACGCCGCGCTGGTTCGTCGAGAGCGTAGAGGCGATGAAGCGCGTAAAGGCCGCCGCCTCGCGCATGACCCTGCCGATGATGATGATGGTGGGCGAGTCGGACGCCATCTGCAGCCCGAGAGAGATGCTGGCGCTGGCGACGAGCTGGGGAGGGCCGCGCACGATCTGCCGCTATCCTGCGCTCTACCACGAGCTCTTCAACGAGCCGGAGAAGGGCGAGGTCTTCGCCGATCTCACGCGCTGGCTCGACACGCTCCGCTGGGAGGACTGAATGAGCCCGACGGACACGCAGGCGCGCCTCATCGCCATCCTTCGCGAGCGCTCCGTACGAAAGCAGAAGGTCATCCTGGCCTCTGGCCGGGAGAGCGACTTCTACGTGGACGCGCGTCAGACCACGCTGCACCCCGAGGGCGCCACGCTGATCGCCGACCTGATCCTGGCCCGGCTGCGCCCCGAGGTGCTCGCGGTGGGCGGCCCCGTCACGGGCGCCGACCCCATCGCCGGCGCCGTCGCGGCCGTCTCCTGGCTGCGCGGTCGGCCCGTTCAAGGCTTCATGGTGCGCAAGGAGCCCAAGGGCCACGGGATGCGCCAGTGGATCGAGGGCCGCGGCGGTCTGGTCGAGGGCGCGCCGGTCTGCGTCATCGAGGACACCACGACCACGGGCGGCAGCCTGCTCACGGCGATCGAGCGCGTCGAGGAGGAGGGCCTGCGCGTGGTGCAGTGCATGACCGTCGTGGATCGCCTGGAGGGCGCCGCCGAGCGCCTCCTGGAGCGCGGCTACACCCTGGAAGCGCTCGTCACCCGCGACGTCCTGGTCTGAGGGAGGCCGTCATGCTCAACCAGAGCCACTTTCAGCGCCGCCGCCAGCTCCTGCACGATCACGTCGGCTCCCCCGTGCTGCTCGTCGGGAACGGCGCGCGCGTGCGCAACCTGCCCATCAACACGCTCCCCTTCCGGCAGGACAGCAGCTTCCTCTACTTCACCGGCTGCGCGACCCCCGGGGGCGGCGCTGCTGCTGACGCAGGGCGAGGAGCTCCTCTTCCTGCCCGAGCCGGCCCCCGACGATGGCCTCTGGCACGGCGCGGTGCCCACGCTGGCCGACGAGCAGGCGCGCTACGGGCTGCCCGTCCTGCCGCTCTCCCAGCTCGAGCGCCACACCGTCCCGCTCTATGGGCGCCTGCAGACCCTGGCCGTGCCCGACGACGCCCAGACCGCCCTGGCCAGCCGACTGACCGGCATCGCGCTGGAGTATGGCAGGAGCAACGGACCGGACGCGCTGGTCGACGCGATCATCGCCCTGCGCCGTCGCCTGGGCCCGGAGGAGATCCACGAGATCCGCCAGGCCAGCCACGTCACGGAGGCCGCCCACCGCGCCGCCATGGCCGTCACCGCCCCTGGTCGCCACGAGCGGGAGATCGGCGCGGTCTTCGACGGCGTGATCGCCGCCGCCGGGATGGTCAACGCCTACGCCAGCATCGTCACCGTCCGCGGCGAGATCCTGCACAATTTCCACCGCAAGCACCGCTGCAGGGCCGGCGAGCTGCTGCTGCTGGACGGCGGCGCCGAGAGCGTCTCCGGCTACGCCACCGACGTCACGCGCACCTGGCCCGTGACGGGCCTGTTCACCCTGCAGCAGCGCATGGCCTACGACGCCGTGCTCGAGGCCCAGCGCGCCGCCATCGAGCGGGTCCGCGCCGGCGTCCGCTATCGGGAGGTCCACGACGCGGCGAGCCGCGTGATCGCCCGCTTCCTCAAGGACGAGGGGCTGCTGACCTGCGGCCCCGACGAGGCGGTGGAGTCCGGCGCGCACGCGCTCTTCTTCCCGCACGGGGTCGGTCACCTGCTCGGGCTCGACGTCCACGATCTGGAGAATTTCGGCGATCGTGCGGCGTACGCGCCCGGCCGCCGCCGCTCGACGCAGTTCGGCACGGCCTACCTCCGCCTGGACCTGGACCTCGAGCCGGGCTTCGTCGTCACGGTGGAGCCGGGCTTCTACGTCGTGCCCGCCGTGCTGGCCGACCGCACCCTGCGCGACCGCTTCTTCGGGATCGTGGACTTCGAGGCGGCGTCCGAGTGGGCCGGCTTCGGCGGCATCCGCATCGAGGACGACGTGCTGGTCACCGAGGGCGACCCCGAGGTCCTCACCGCCGGTGTGCCCAAGGACCCCGACACGCTCCAGGCGCTGGTGGGCACGAGCCGCGAGCTGCTCATCCCCACGCTGACCTGAGGGTCTGGGCTCAGAAGCTCTTCTGAACCACCGTGTCATAGAGAAAGCGAGCGTCCTCGGCTGGATAGTCCAGCGTGTACTGCAGCCCGCGGCTCTCGTGGCGGCGCAGCGCGCACTCGATGACCAGCTCAGCGCTGGTGGCGAGGTTGCGCAGCTCGATGAGGTCGCCCGTCACCTGGAAGTCCCAGTAGTAGCGGCGGATCTCCTCCTGGACCAGCTCGATGCGCTTCTTGGCGCGCAGCAGGCGCCGGCTGGTGCGGACGATCCCGACGTAATTCCACATAAAACGCCGGATCTCGTCCCAGACCTGCGTGATGACCACCTGCTCGTCCGGCTCGGCCGCGCCGCCCGGATCCCAGAGCGGGAGCTCCGTGGCATGCGCGAGCGCCTCCCGGCGGGTCACGGCGAGCGCCGCGCCGTGGTGCGCGAACGAGGCGGCCTCGAGCAGGGAATTCGAGGCCAGACGGTTCGCCCCGTGCAGCCCGGTGCAGGCCGCCTCGCCGACGACGATCAGCCCCTGGATGCTGGTCTCGCCGTTCATGTCGGTCTGAACGCCGCCGCAGAGGTAGTGCGCCGCGGGCACCACAGGGATGGGTCGCTCGGCCATGTCGATGCCCAGCTCACGGCAGCGCTGGTCGATGTTGGGGAACTTGTGCTCGATCTCCGCCCGGGACAGGTGGGTCATGTCCAGGAAGGCGCACTCCTCGCCGGTGCGCTTGAGCTCGGCGTCGATGGCGCGGGCGACGATGTCGCGCGGCGCCAGCTCCAGGCGCGGGTCATAGCGGGCCATGAACGCCTCGCCCTTGCGGTTGCGCAGGACCCCGCCCTCACC
>CAZKWG010000545.1:0-5822 GCA_964556105.1 uncultured Enterobacterales bacterium
CGAGGCCGCCGCCCAGGCGAAGGCAAAGGCGGCCGCCGCGACCGCCGCACCCGCCGCGACCGCCGCTGCAGCGGCCAGCGTCGCGAGCCATCTCGACGACCTGAGCGTAGACGTCAGCGGCGGCAAGGTGATCGTCCGCGGCAAGGTCACGGGCAAGGGTCAGAAGCCGCTCGGGCTCTTGACCGAAGATGGCGAGAGCTGCGAGTACCGGCTCAAGCTGCCCGCGACGGACTCCACCGTCGGGCTCAGCCGCATCCCGGTGGCCTCGCCCCTGGCTACGCAGGTCTCCATCAGCCAGAGCGGCAGCAGCCTGCTGGTGCGCGTCACCTGCTCCCCCGGCAAGATACAGCCCACCTTGAGCTCGTCTGAGGCGGGCTTCAGTCTCACGCTCGCCCAGAAGCCCTGAGGGCCTCTGGGGTGAAGCTCGTCCCCATCTTTGCTTCGCTAAGGGAAACGCTCGAATGCTGATGTTCTCTCTCTGCACACTCGTGACGGGGATGGCGCTCGCCCAGGACAGCGCATCGGAGGAGACCGCGACCACCGAGGAGGAGGTCAAGGCGCTGCGCGAGCGGGTCCGCCTGCTGGAGAAGGCGGTCGATGAGCTTCGCGGCGCCGAGGAGGTGGTCCAGGAGGAGATCCCGCTGGACCTGGAGACCCGCATTCACGGATACTCAGCGATCAACCTACAGTATCTGGAGGACGTCCCGGTCCTGAGCTTCGCGGTCGATGACCTGATCTTCCAGTACACGGCCAACCTGGACCGAAAACTCATGGTGAACGCCGAGTTCGCCGTCGAGGCCGAGGAGGAAGGTGTAGAGGTCGCCATCGAGGCCATGGAGATCATCGCCAACGTCGGCAAGTACGCGCAGATCGACGTCGGCGTGTTTCAGCTCCCGATCTCCCCCTGGGCCACCGGATCCAGCGAAGGATCGTTTCGTTTCCTCCCGGCCACCGCGCCGCACGCCCTCGATGAGGAGGAAGGTACGGAGTTCAACCCGATTGAGCAGAACGGCATCCAGCTTCGCGGCTCCGTGCCCATCGGCTTCTGGCAGCTCAGCTACGTGGGCGCGGCCACGAACGGGCGCGCGCCGGACCCAGGGACCGTCGCGCTACTACAGGACTACGACAACAACAAGGCGGTGATGGGGCGCGTCGCGATTCAAGCACCCGCAGGGTTGAAGCTCGGCGTGGGAGGCTACTGGGATCGAATCGACGTCCACGACCACGCCGCGGAGTCCGGGGACGTGCACGAGGAGGAAGAGGAAGAGCTCGGCGAAGCCGTGACCCTCTATGACGAGGTGCCTGAGGTGGTCCTCAACGCGACCCTGGAGTGGCTCGGCGGGCCCGTCGAGCTGCATTCGGAGGTCTATACGGTCGCGCATGTCGTGGAAGGGACGACTTACCAGAGCTTCAACGGGTTTGCCGTCGTCGGCGTGCCGCTGCGCCGCGTGACGCCCTACTTGATGGTCGACGTCATGCTGCCGGACCCGGCCGACCCCATCTACGACATCTACCTGGACACGGACGCGGAGGTCGAGGTCATCCCAGGCGTCCGATACGATCTGGGCCTGCACCTCGCCTTCAAGGCGCAGAGCGAGGTCTCCTACGAGATCGAGGAGTCCACCTGGCGCGCGAGCGCACAGCTACAGCTCGCGGCGGGGTTCTGACCATGCTGCAACGCGACGTGATCCTCGGCCTGATCTCGCTCTTCGCCACGCCGCTCTTTGCCCAGGAGCAGCCGGCGGCGCCTACGACAGAGGCGCCGGCCACCCCAGCCCCGAGCCCCGAGCCCGCAGCGGCGCCCGCGGTGGAGGCCCCGACCGTGGCGCCAGAGCCCGCGCCCGCGTCCGTCGACCTTGCCCGGCTGATCGGCAATATCAAGGCCGGCTTCGCCGCTCCGATAGAGAAGAAGGCCGTGACGGTCCTCTTCCGGGGGATGAACACGGTGACGCCCGGAGGAGCCCGCCTCCTGATCTACCTTCCCCCGGCCCACGATCCGGCCCTGATGGCGACGCTGGACATGCTGGGGTGGACGGAGTCCACCTTCGGGCGAATGCAGCTGCAGGTCGGTAGCGCGATTGGCCGACCGCTGTACAAGCAGCTGGATAGCTCTGCAGCGGTCGTCGCCGCAGTGGGATCGGATCCTGGCGGTGTCGGGATCATCAACGGCAGCGCGATCATCGACGAGCGCGTCGCAGTCCTCTGGCGATCGGGAGGTGCTCCATGATGACCCGGCGGGCGCTCCTCGGCGGCGCTCTCGCGGCTACCCTCGTCCCGCGCCTGGCCCGCGCGGAGAAGCCCGTGGTGCTGATCCTCACGTCCGATGAGAGTCCGCGAACGACCACGATCACCGACGCCTTCAAGGCGAAGATCGACGGGACTACGCGCATCAGCTACCAGCTCGGCGGCGAGACGGACGCCGCGGCCTTTCTGGCGGACAACATCCGCGACCTGAAGATCGACGTGGTGTTCGCGCTCGGAGACCGCGCCTTCGCGGCGGCGGCGCGCGAGTTCACCACGACCCGGGTGGTCTACGCCGACGTGGTCGACACCTCGGCGGCCGAGGGGCGCACCAACGTCGTGGGCCTGTCCATGCGGGTCGATCCGGGGGCCGTGATCGCGCGGGCCCGCACGCTGATCCCGCAGCTCCGCGTGCTCGGGGCCGTGCGCGGCGGCCGGGATCGCGAGGACAGCTGGTGGGCGTCGCTCGCCACAGCCTGCGAAGCGCAGGGGATGCGCCTCTCCACGCAGCGGGCGTCGGCGCCGGGGGATCTGCCCAACGCCACTCGGGTGCTCCTCGCGGAGTCGGACCTGCTCTGGCTCCTGCCCGAGCCTGGCCTCTGGACCCCGTCCGCCGTCAGCCGCGCGCTGCTGGACGCCCAGCTTCGGAAGAAACCGGTCATCGGCTTCGAGCGGAGCTGGCTCAACGCCGCGAACCCCGCGCCCCTCGTCGTGGAGAGCAGCGCCACCGGGCTGGGCGAGGCGGCGGCCCGGCCCGTGCTCGAGGCCATCGGGATGAGCGGCGCTGGAGAGCTCGCCCAGTTCCCGGCGCCCTGGCTGCTCGGGAGCCGCGTCGCCTTCCGGGCGCTCGGGATCAACCTGAAGAAAGAGACGGCCGCCGCTGTCGATGAGTGGCTGGTCTGAGCGGAGCCTCTTCCTCTCTGGATGCGGACCTGCCATGATGCTCCTGCGCAGAGGTGTGGAGCATGTTGGCCGCAGCGGTGGAGCCTCCCTCGGACCCAGGAGCGATGCTGTCGAGGGCGCTCCAGGAGGGTTTCTCTGGGGTGCTCGAGGGTCACTCGCCCGAGTGCGCTCGCGTCTCGGTCTTCGTGAATCGGGGGAAGATCCTCGGCGCCCAGAGCGACGATGACGCGCTCACCCTGCTGCGGATCCTCGACGCGTCCGCGGCGCTCCCGCAGGCGCAGGTCGAGTGGCTGCGCGACAACATCCATCAGGCCCAGGACGTCGTCCGACTCTTCGAGGGCCATGTCCCCGCGGACGTGCTCTCGGCGGTGCTGCTCGAGCGGGCGCGGGAGAACCTGCTCGCCTACCTGCGCCTGAAGACGGTCCCGACGCGCCGTGCCATCGGGGATCTTCCCAGCGAGGGGCTCCCCTTCGACCAGACCCCTGCGGCGCTCCTCCAGGCGCTGCGAGAAGAGGTGCGCCTCACCGAAGCTCTGGAAGGCCAGCTCGCCTGCAGCATCATCGCCAACCAGGGCCTCGCGGCCACACCGGAAGAGCGCCGGATCTATGCGCTCTGCGCGCCGTCCCTCGCGCTGGGCGGCATGACCCCGCAGATGACCCTGTTCGGGCTGCTGGCGCGCAGCCCCTGGGAGCGAACGCGCACGCTGCTGCTCGTGCGCACCCTGATCGCCGCGAACCTCCTGAGCTGCGACGCCGAGTTCGACATCCCGGGCGCCCTCCCGCCCCGGCGGCTGCACCCTCCCCCGCCGGGCGCGCGCCCAGCGCCCTCGGGGCGACCGCTCGACGCCCGGCTTCGCGCCGCGCCGGAGCCGGCGGGCCTGAAGGCCAGCGGCCCGAGGCGGTTGAAGAAGGTCCAGGGCGACCGCCGCGGCGCCAGGACCCTGGCTCCGATGGACGACAGCGGCGCCCACGCCAGACCGCGCCCCTCCGAGCTGGAGGCGCCCGCGCCCGCTCCCGCGCCCGCGCCCGCCCCCGCTCCGGCCGCGACCGGCGAGCCCTGGAAGCGCCTCGTCCTGAACGGGCTCGCCCTGCTCTTGATCCTCGCGCTGGCCTTCACGCTCGGCGCCTTGATGAGAGGCTGCTGAGGCGGGCTCAGGCGCGTCCGAGCAGCGCCACCAGCGCCGCGGCGAGGCGCTCGTACTGCGCGACCCGGTTGTAGGCCTGACCGGAGATGCGGACCCAGGTGCGGCCTCCCCAGGGGATGATCGGCACCTCGATCCGGTGCTGGTCGATGAGCGCGTCGTGCAGGCGCTGCGCCGCCTCGACCTCGCCGGCGCCCTCCGTCACAGGGAGCGGGACGGTGGCCATCGCCGCGTAGAGCGCGGGGTCATCGGGGTGCGGGAGCGTGACCCCCAGCGCGTCGGCGAGGATCTGACGGCCGGCGCGCACCTTCTCATGGTTCTCCCGCATCAGCGCCGCGCCGCCCAGGCGGTCGTGCGCCGCGAAGCCGTCCGCGGCGCAGAGCCAGGGGGAAGGGTCGAAGGTGCCCGTCCAGTGAAAGGCTTCCTTGAACGCAGAGAAGTGGCTGGGAATCGGCGGCCGGGTGCGCGCCTGGAGCTGCGGCGCGACCCAGAGCAGCGCGGTGGCGCGCGGACAGAAGGCCCACTTGTGCAGGTTTCCCGTCCACCAGTCCGCGCCGAGGGCGCCCAGGTTCACGTCGATCTGACCCGGCACGTGGGCGCCGTCCACGAGCACGCGGGCGCCGGCCTCGTGACCGAGCCGAATCAGGCGCTCGACGGGGAAGATCAGCGCCGTGGGGCTGGTGATGTGGTCGAGCACGAGCAGGCGCGTGCGCGACGTGATCCGGGCGGCGACGGCGTCCACGATCGCGTCGGCGGAGTCGAGCGGGAAGGGCACGTCCGCCTCGACGACCACCGCGCCCCACTCCGCGGCGGTGGCAAGGATCCCGTTCCAGACCGCCCCATAGCGGTGATTCGTCGTCAGGATCTCGTCTCCTGGCCTGAGCTCCGCCGCCCCCAGCGCGCTGACCACGCCATAGGTGGCGTTGGGCACGAAGACCATGTCCGAGGCGCTCGCGCCGAGCCGCGGCGCCACCTGCCCGAGCGCCTCGTCGAGCAGGCCGAAGAGCCGGCCCGCGAGCAGCGCCACGGGCTGCCGCTCGATCTCCGCGATCCAGCGCGCCCGCGCCTCGGCGACGCGCTCGGGCAGCGCGCCGAAAGAACCATGGTTCATAAAATCGATACTCTGGTCGAGAATGAACGATTCCACGTACGGGTGCCCCCGGTCTCGGGTACCCTGGTGGACTCAGAACGGCCACGCTCCAAGGACCCGCTCCTGTTCGCCAACCTGCCTGATGGGTTCACCCCCCTGCCCCTGGACGAGACCGGCGCCCGCGGCTATCGCTTCGGGCCTCGAAGGCCGGGTCTGCCCCTGCTGCTCCTCCCCGGTATCGAGGGCGACGCGCGCGTCTTCGCCAACCAGACCCAGCTGGCCCGCGACCGCAGCGTCGTCGCCTTCGACCTCCCGAACGGCTGCGCCAGCCTCCGCGCCATGGGCGAGGCCGTCCTGGTGCGCCTGGACCAGATCTGGGAGAGCGTCGCGCCCCGGCCGGGGATGAAGCCGCGCGTCGCCGTGGCTGGCCTCAGCCTGGGTGGGCT
>CAZKWG010000546.1:0-5799 GCA_964556105.1 uncultured Enterobacterales bacterium
TCGCCCCTGGCTGTGGGCGTTGGCGCTGCTGGTGGGGCTGAGCTTCCTCTGGGCGCCGCTCGCGGCCCTGGGAGAGGAGGCGTTCTGGGCGCATGATCTCCGGCACCACCACCTTCCCTGGCGAGCCTGGTCCGCGGCGCGCTGGGCAGACGGCGCGCTGCCGCTCTGGGCGCCGGAGGTGGGCAACGGCTTCCCGCTGATGGCCGACGGGCAGACCGGCGTCTTTTATCCGCCGACCCAGCTCCTCTTCCTGCTGCTGCCGGATCCGCTCGCCCTCAACCTGAGCCTGCTGGGGCACATCGTCCTCGCGGGGCTGGGCGCGCGCGCGCTCGCGCGGGCCGCTGGGCGGAGCGAGCTGGCGTCGGTGCTGGCGGGAGTGGCCTACGCGTTCTCGGGCTTCATGGCCACGCACGCCCTCTATCTGGGGTTCCAGAACGTCGCCGCCTGGGTGCCCTGGGTCGCCTGGGCGGTGTTGCGGCGGCGACACGGGCTGCTCGGGCTCTTCGCGGCGATGATGCTGGTGGCCGGTCACCCGCAGGCCGCCGCGCTGGGCCTGCTGCTGGCGGGGGCGCTCGCGCTGCTCGAGGCGCGCCGGGAGGGCCGACAGGCGGCGCGACGCCTCGGGGCCTTCACCGCGGCCATGGTCCTTGCGGGGATGGTGGCGGCGCCGCAGCTCCTGGCCTCCGCCGAGCTGGTCGGCTTCACCCTGCGCGATGGCGGCCTGCCCGCGGATCTCGCCAGCCAGGGGAGCCTCCCGCCGCAGGAGCTGTTGAACGGCGTCCTTCCTCGCTTCTTCGGCTTCGAGCGCCCCGCGGACATCCCCGAGACCTACTATCATCGCGGGAGCGGCTACTGGGGTCAGGGCGAGAATCACTGGGAGATGGCCTTCTACCTCGGAGTCCCCGTGGTTCTGCTGGCCCTGCTCGGGCTGCGCGAAGGGCGGCGCTGGGGCCTGATCGCGGCGCTCGCCCTGCTCCTGATGCTGGGCAGCCGCACGCCCCTCTGGCCTCTGCTCCGCCACCTGCCCGGTCTGGACGGGTTCCGCTTCCCGGTGCGCTTCTCCCTCATCCTGACCCTGGCCGTCGCGCTCCTCGCGGCCTTCGGGCTGGATCGGATCCTGGCGATGCGCGCCGAGGAGGCGCGGCGGCTGGGACGGAGGACGCTGGCCTCCGCGGGCGCCCTGCTGCTCTTGATGGGGATCGCGCACGGCGGGGTCTCGTTGATCGCCGCG
This sequence comes from uncultured Enterobacterales bacterium, assembly GCA_964556105.1. Classification (GTDB taxonomy): domain Bacteria; phylum Myxococcota_A; class UBA796; order UBA796; family CAZKWG01; genus CAZKWG01. The sequence continues at coordinate 1,232 of CAZKWG010000546.1, forward strand.
CCGCTCGAGGCGCGCCTGCTCGCCCGCGCAGGGCGCCCCCTCCCGCCGCCGCCCCCGCTGCCCGCGCTGCAGCTCGCCGCGATGCCGCCGCCCGAGGAGCGCGATCTGGAACAACAAGAGGAGCGGGTAGAGGCCGTGATCACCGGCCTCCAGCGCTCGACCCGACCCTGGGGTCCGGACGCGCTGCTCCCGGCCGGGCTGCTCGTCGTGATGGGCGCGGGCTGCGTGTCGCTGGGGCGCGGTCGGCTGAGCGGTCGGGCCTTCGCCGGCGGCGTGCTGGGTCTGGTCGTGCTGGACCTGTTTGCCTTTGGCCGCGGCTATCAGGCCACCGCGCCCGTCGCGCAGGTGGACGCCGAGCCCGCCGCGCTGGGGCCGATCCGGGCCGAAGGCGGCCGCGGGCGCGCCACCGTCCTGGACCGACGTCAGGATCCCGCGCTGGACACCGCGCTGATCAGCGCCAGCCTGGGCCTGCGCTGGGGCACCCGCGACGTCATCCTGCCCAGCCCGCTGCGCATCGTCCGCCAGGAGGCGCTGCTCTCCCGCGTCGGCCTGGACGTGGGCGACAAGGGCGCCATCAAGGTCCAGCGCCTGCTGGAGAACCTGCCCCTGGTGGACCTGCTGGGCGTGCGCTGGATCACCACGGTCCACACGATCGAGCACCCGGACTGGACGCTGGTGCAGGACGGTCCCGCCCGCCTCTACCGCAACGCGCGCGCCATGCCCGCGGCCTTCCTGGTCGCCTGCGCCCGGCAGCTCGGGGACGAGGACGCCGACGCCGCCTGGGCCGCGCTGAGCGGGCTCGACCCCCGACGGGAGGCCATCCTGGAGGGCGCTCCCGTGGCCGGCCTGGGTGACGGCGAGGGCTGCCCGGACACCGCCGAGCTCGGCTCCGCCGAGATCCTCGTGGACGAGCCCGAGCGGATGGTGATCCGCGTCCGCGCCTCGGGCCCCGCCCTGCTGGTGCAGACCGACACCTGGTATCCAGGCTGGGAGGCGAGGCTGGACGGGGCGCCGGTCGAGATACGGCGCGCAGACTTCCTGTTTCGTGGCGTCCCCGTGCCCGCGGGCGAGCACGAGCTGGTGTTCGAGTACAAGCCAGAGTGGATTAAAACAGGATTGTTGTGTTCCCTGTTCGGGTCGCTCGCGCTCCTCGGCTGGGCAGGCGTCCGCGCTCAGGGTGTCCAGGCGTAACGCCGTCGTCGAGGCTGGGATACATCAGGCGCGAGGAGGCGTCATGGCTCGTTCCGGTCTCACCCGTCGTCGGCTCACTCAGGCGCTGGGGGCCGCGGGTCTCCTCGGCGGGCTGCCCGCCTGCGCGGACAAGGACCCCGGTGAGACCGGCGAGACGGGTGAGCCCGCGCCCGCGCCCGACCGCGCCCCCGAGCCCGATCCGTTCGTCCCGGAAGGGGACTACGTGGAGGACGCGGCCGCCTTCCCCTGGGGCATCCAGGTGGGCGACCCCGCCGCGGGCAGCGTGGTCGTCAGCTTCTGGACGACCGAGACCGAGGCGCTCGCCGGGATCCTGGTCTACGCCTCGGAGGACGGCTGGCGCAGCGCGGCGCTGCTGACCGAGGGGCTGGTCCCGGGTGAGGCCGGCGCCGTGCAGCTCACGCTCGCCGACCTGCTGCCGGACGCCGCCTACAGCCTCTGCTTCTTTACGGCGGACGGGGCGCGCCGCAGCCCGGTCGTCCGCTTCCGCACCGCGCCCGCGGCGGAGTCCGAGCGCCGCAAGATCGTGTTCGGCGCGACGAGCTGCTTCGGCGGGAACTGGCCCTTCCCCAGCCTGAGCTACGCCGCAGACGAGCGCCTGGACTTCTTCCTGCTGCTCGGCGACACCGTCTACGCCGACGGGTCCAGCACGGCGGAGGAGTACCGGTCCTTCTACCAGGAGGTCTTCGGCGCGGCGCCGCTCCAGGCGCTCTTCCACAGCACCGGCGTGATCGCCACCTGGGACGACCATGAGGTCGACAACAACTGGAGCTGGGACGAGATCTCCGAGGAGAAGTTCGAGATCGCGCGCGCGGCGTACTGGGAGGCCCTCCCCCAGGGGCGCGGCGAGGGCGGCACCCAGATCTGGCGGAAGATCGCCTGGGGCCCCGACGTCGACGTGTTCGTCCTGGACTGCCGCGGCGAGCGCCGGGACGGCGACTACATCAGCGCCGAGCAGATGGCCTGGTTCAAGGCGGGTCTCGCCGCCAGCACGGCGCGCTTCAAGGTCATCCTGAACAGCGTGCCGATCACCGACATGACCAGCTGGTACGGCGTCACCTTCCAGGAGGACCGCTGGCAGGGCTACGCGCAGCGTACGGAGATCCTCCAGTTCATCCGCGACAACGCCGTCGAGGGCGTCCTCTGGGTCTCCGGCGATCACCACCTGGGCATGGTGAACCGCGTCGATGTCGCCGGCGGCCCCGGCGACAACCAGTGGGAGGTGCTCTCGGGCCCCGCCGGGAGCTTCATCAACGTGCTGGGGGAGCTGATCGAGCTCGACGACCAGTACCAGATGGTCATCCTGGAGTGGAGCTGGACCCGCTTCGAGCTCGATCCGAACCTGGGCACCTGCGTGGTGCAGTTCATCGGGGACGACGGCAGCGTGCTCGGCGAGCAGACGCTCCCGCTGTAGCGCTCAGGGCTTGTCCAGCCAGCGGCCCAGGTCGGGGATCTCCGCGCGGGCGAGCACGGCGAGCGCCTCCTCCGGCGAGCTCGCGACGCCGAGCAGCTGGCGGTGGACCGGCCGGATGAAGCCGACCTCCGCGGCGCGCGCGACGTGCTCGAGCAGCGCGTCGTAAAAGCCACAGATGTTGTAGATGGCCACTGGCTTCCGGTGGTAGTTGAGCTGGTTCCAGGTCGTGACCTCGAACACCTCCTCCAGCGTGCCCCAGCCGCCCGGCAGCGCGATGAAGGCGTCCGACAGGGTCGCCATCATCATCTTGCGGGCGTGCATCGAGTCCACGACGAACAGCTCGCTGAGGCGAGGATGGTCCTGCTCCAGCCCTCGCAGGCGCTCCGGGATGATCCCGATCACCTCGCCGCCCGCCTCCAGGGCCCCGTCGGTGACGGCCCCCATCATGCCGAAGCGGCCCGCGCCGGTGACGACGCCGATGCCCTTTTGGGCGAGGAAGGCGCCGAGCTCGCGCGCGCCGTTCAGGTACTCGGCGGGGAGCTCGGCTCGCGCGCCGCCATAGATGCAGATCCGCTTGAAGGTGGGCATGTCTGCCGCGATAACCGCCTGGCGCGCGTCGCGCAGGTCGTCCACGCATCTTGCGGCCTCCCACCGCGCGCGCGGCTGCGCTACATGGGCAGGCATGGGAAAAGCGCAGTCCGTCACCGAGTTCACCCGCGCCTTGAAGGCCATGGCCGAGCGCCAGTTCGGCGATGTCCAGGTCGAGGGCGAGCTGTCCTTCTTCACGCCGCACCGGTCGGGCCACTGGTACTTCGCCATCAAGGATGAAGGCGCCATCCTGAACTGCGTGATGTTCCGCGGGAACAACCAGTCCATGCGCTGGCAGCCGAACGTGGGCGACCGCGTCATCGTCTCGGGCGGACTGGACATCTACGCGCCCCAGGGCAAGTACAACCTGCTCGTTCGGCGGATGGAGCGCTCGGGCGAGGGCGACCTGCAGAAGAAGCTCGAGGAGCTCAAGCGCAAGCTCCAGGCGGAGGGCCTCTTCGACCCGAGCCGGAAGCGCCCGCTGCCGCCGCTGCCGCGCGCCATCGGCGTCGCCACCAGCCCTACCGGCGCGGCCTTCCAGGACATCCTGAAGGTGCTCTCTCGGCGTTTCCCCGGCATCCCTGTCTACCTGGCGCCGTGCAAGGTGCAGGGGGAGGGCTCCGCCGACGAGATCGCCGAGGCGGTGGATCTGCTCGGGCGCCACGGGAAGGCCGAGGTCGTCATCGTCGGGCGCGGCGGCGGCAGCCAGGAGGACCTGATGGCCTTCAACGAGGAGGTCGTCGCGCGCGCCGTGTCCGCCTGCCCCGTGCCCATCGTCAGCGCCGTGGGCCACGAGATCGACTGGTCGATCTGCGACATGGTGGCCGACGTGCGCGCCGCGACGCCGAGCCACGCCGCGGAGCTCATCGTGCCGGAGCGCGAGGGGCTGCTGCAGCTCGTGGACGACCACCGAGCCCGCCTGCTGCGGCTGATCGGGCGCGAGATCCAGCGCCGTCGCGAGGTGATGCGTCGGCTGGTGCCCCGCGATCCGCGCCGCCGCGTCTCGGACGCGCGCCTGCGGGCGGATGAGCTCTCCGATCGCCTCTTCGCCGCCAGCCGCCGCTACCTCGAGCAGCGCCGCCGCGTCGTCGAGCTGCGCGAGGGGCGCCTGCAGGCCCTCTCGCCGCTGGCGGTGCTCAACCGAGGCTACGCGCTGGCCTTGAAGGACGGTCGCGCCGTGCGCGCCGCCGAGGAGCTGGCCCCGGGAGACGTGCTGGACCTGCGCTTCCGCAGCGGTCGCGCGAGGACCACGGTGGAGTCCACGGAGCCCTCGTGAGGCACGACGCCGTCTTCGTGCTGGGCAAGGAGCTTCGTCGCGACCGCGCGCGCGCGCTGCGCGAGCTGGGAGCGCGCGCCG
>CAZKWG010000547.1:0-5791 GCA_964556105.1 uncultured Enterobacterales bacterium
GCGCCCTTCATGAAGGCGCAGACTCGACCCGTGAGCCGGGTCCTTCGCGCCCAGCACACTCCACTCAGAGTGGAGATGCATCGTCCCACCCAAGCGCTGGAGCACGAGCGGGAGCGCCCGCCCGAGAAGCTGGTCGGCGCCGGCCGCGTCGGAGGCGACCGCCGACAACACGAAGCGCAGCGCAGCCGGACCACGCTCGACGAAACCTTCGGCCTCCTTGCCCGCGAGGGTCGCTCGGAGGCTGTCCGCCGCCTTCTGGAGCGTGAGCCTGGGCAGCAGCCCACCACGACCATCCTCCGATCGCTCCTGCTGGTAGTCCTGCCAGGGCACCAGGGGCTGGCCGACGGGCGCCTCGACCTCGATGAGCTCGACCCCGTCGGGGATGTCGAGGCTCCAGACGAGGCCCACGTCGTCGGTCTGCTCACCGTCCACATGAGCGCGCAGCCGGGTCGGGGTGCGCGCGACGCGGGCCTGGTCCAGCCGCCAGGAGCGGGCCTCGATCCTCAGCTCTGGCAGCTCGCCAGGAGCGCCGGGGCCAACTCGGACGAGGTCGCCCAGGACAGGCTGCACGGCGGCGAAGATCAGGCGCTCGAGCTCGGAAAGCACGGGATCACCTCAGAACAGGACTTCCCAGGCCAGCGAGACCTCGAGGTGCTCGCTGCGGGTGATGACGGGGAAGGTGGCGCGGTTGAAGAGCACGGGCTTGCCGCCGACCTGCTCGATCCAGATGCCGGCCTCGGTGATGGGCTGGGTCGCGCCGGTCTTCGCGGGGAAGATCGCGCGCACCCGGACGGCGCTGCGCCTCGAGGCGCCCTCGCCGTTGACGAGCAGCTCAGGGCTGGCGGCGGGGGCGCGCTCGACCTCGGCCTCCAGGGCCTTGTCGTCGAGGGCCTCGACCCGGCTGCCGGTGCCGATCGCCAGCTCCAGGCGCCCGCCCAGGGTGGCGAGGCCGGAGAAGCAGCGACCGAGCAGGGCCCGCCCCTCGAGGGTGACGAGGTTGTGGACGTGGCGCTCCTCGACCAGCGCGCCGCCCGGCTCCCGCACCTGGATGTGGACCCGTCCCGAGATCCCGAGACTATCACGAAAGCTCATGTTACACCTCTGTTACAGTCATGTGAGATCCACCGCCGCGCCGACGCGCAGCTCCTCGCCGCTGACGGCGCGCACCTTCGCCAGCAGCTCGATGACGCAGGGGGCGCCGGGGCGTGGGCGGCCGGTGATCTCCAGCACCTCGGCGACCCGTCCGTCCTGGAGCAGGGCCTTGCGGGCGTAACGGCGGAGCAGCTCCACGCTGGCGCGGTCCAGGCGCTCCCCGATCAGGCGGCCGAGGCGGCTGCCGTAGCGGGGGTGGCCGAGCTCGGAGAGCAGCCCCTCGTCGGTCAGCAGCCGGAGCTGGAGCGCCTGGGCGAGGTTGTCCAGCCCCGAGACGCGCCCGATGTCGCCCGTGCCCAGGTCGAGGTCCACCGCTCCATCGGGGGCGAAGCGTACGGCGAGATCGGTCTTGAAGACGTCCATCAGTTGATCTCCACCTTGCTGCCCTTGATGGTGACGTTCCCGCCGGCCTTGACGGTGGCGTCGCCGCCGGCCTTGACGGTGGCGTCGCCGCCGGCCTCGAGCGTCACCGCGCCGTCCGCCTTGACGCTGGCGTCACCCTTGACGGTGATCGTCAGCGCCGCCTCGCCCGTGATCTCGACGTCGCCGTCCTTCTTCAGCGTGAGCGTGGTCTTCCCGGCGACCGCCACGACGTCGCCCTCCTCCGTCAGCGTGAGACGCGCGGGGCCCTTGAGCGGGCTCTCGACGACCCAGGCCTTCTCTTTGTGTGCGGGCGGCGGGTGCTCGTCGCTGTAGAGACGGCCCACGACGATGGGCCGGTTGGCGTCGCCGCCCACATAGGTGACCAGCACCAGCTCGCCGACCGCGGGGGCGCTGACCATGCCGATGTGGGGCGTACACATCGGGACCTGGCGCAGCTCGAGGTCGCTCTCGCGCAGCTTGACGCTCACCTCGTAGTTGTTGTCGTCTCCCTCCTCGTGAGGAAACACGGATGTTACAATAGCGATATCGCCGAGACGCAGGGTCTTCAGCTCGTCGCGGATCAGCGCGCGGATGGTCTCGAGCAGCGCGCTCATGGCGCGCCTCCAGGGACGAAGCTGCGCAGGCTGCGCGTGCCGGGGGGCGGCGCCTTGTCCAGCAGCCGGGCCAGGGCGTCGCGCGCGGACTGGATGTCCTCGGGCGGCGGCAGGATGGTGGCCTCGTTCTCGAAGGTGCGGAAGCCGCCGTAGAGGGCGGGCCAGTCCTGCAGGAAGCGGTCCAGCAGCTCGCCGGGGTTCTCGTCCACCAGCTCCTTGCCCAGGCTCGCGACGCCCGCTCCGGCCGTGGCGGCGCCGTCCACCAGCGCCGTCGCCAGCCCCGCCAGCGCGAGCACGGCGTCCGCCTGCTCCAGTCTGGGTTGTAGCGTGGCCAGCGCGCCGGCGATCCAGTCGAGGGCCTCGACGACGCCTTTGAGCGTGGTCCTGCTCAGGTCCGCGAGCGGCCCTCCCCCGCCCCCGAGCTGGAGCAGCCGGTCCCCCGGCGACGGATCGGCGCCCGGGGCGGCGGGCTGAATCCGCGTCCAGCAGGTGCCGCAGCCCGTGGCGAGCCGGCGGAAGGGGCGTTGATCAGGGGGGAGCGCCACGTTCTCTCCTCCTCAGGCCACAGACAGGATGAGCTGGATGGGGCGACCGGGCCGCAGCCCGTTCAGCGCCGTGATGAGATCCCGGCCGACGGCGGCGGCCAGGCGGGCGATGTCTTCGGGCTTGGGCAGCTCGTCGGCGACCCAGCGCGCGGCGCGGTCCAGCTCGCCCTGGACGTCCGCGAAGGCCTTGGAGATCCCCGGGGGCGGCCTCAACGCGGGGATGAGCCCGCCGAGCTGCTCGGCGAAGGCCCCGAGCGCCGCCGAGAGGCCGCCGACGAGGGGGCCGGTGACCTCGACCAGCGCCGTCGCCAGCCGCGCCTGCCGCACGGGCTCGACGAGGGCCCAGAGACCGCGCGCGATGGTCTGAAAGCATTCAACTAGAATATCTAGTAGACCGTTGACCTCCTCGCCCAGGCCGCCGAGCTCGGAGACCGCGTTGACCAGCTCGCGTACAGAGGGCCTGTTGAGCACGCGCGTGCCGCGGTCGACCAGGGTGGTCGTCTCTCGGAACACGGGTCCGATGTTGTTCATGCGGCCCCTCCTGGGAGCAGGGTCTCGGGCTTCGAGAGCAGGCCGCCCAGCCGCTGCGCGCTGGCGACCAGCTCCTTGATGTCGTCGATGAGCCCCGGATCGTTGGCCACGGCGACGGCCGCCTTGACGGCGCCCACGGCGCCCGGTGGGAGGGGCACCTCGAAGCCCATGGACCTGCCGACCTCCTGCAGCGTCTCGAGCCCACCCTTGGCGAGGAAGTCCAGCGGGTCCTTCGACGTCAGGATCTTCTCGACGAGCGCTCTGGCTTTGGTTGGGTCGATCTCCCGCACCGCGCGGATGATCCCGGCGAGCTCCTCGGGCAGCAGCTCTTCCAGGTGGTCCAACATGGCGTCGGCCAGATCGTCGATGCCCAACACATCGAGCAGCTCTGCGTTCTTCGCCAGCTCCTCCATCAGGCAGCTCGGATCCTGGATGACCTTGGCCACGCTCGCGGCCAGCTTCATCCACTTGCCGGCGTCCTTCATGATGCCACCGGCGACCGCGCTGAAGCCGGCGCCAGCCTTCGCGGGCGGCTCGGTGTGCTCGCGCAGGCGCAGGGAGACCAGGAAGGTGTCCTTCGTGCCGGCGCGCTGGCGGGCCTGCACGTCCTCGATGATCACCTCGGTGATCTGGCTGCCCGCGGCGATGTCGGCGGCGAGGGCCTGCGGCTCGGCCTTGCTCCAGGCGAAGCGCAGCGCCTCCAGATCGGCGGTGGCGCCCTCTCCGAAGAGCGTCCCCTCCAGGAGGATAATCGTCGGCTCGTGGCCGAGATCCTGGCCCACGGCCCCGGCGTGACCGGGGGCGCCCATCAGCGCGCTGCGCCGGGCCTCCACCGCGTCAACGCGGGTCGTGGCCTTGATCTCGACCTTGCCGATGCGGACGCTCATGCGATCAGAACTCCAGCCGGGTGAGGAGCCCGGAGCGGCGATCCAGGCGGTGGACGAGGCCGCGCACGCGCAGCGGCCCCGCTACGAGGGCCTCCGAAGCATGCCCCTTCGGCAGCTCGACGATGTTTGCGCGGGCGCCGAGCGGGACGCCGACCCCGCCGATCAGATCGGCGTGGCCGTGGACAGCGCGGGCGGCGCGGGCCTCGGCGCGGGCCTTCGCGGCGCTCTCCGCCAGCTCTCCGGAGCGCAGGGCGCCATCGACGACGCGAACGGCGCGCTCGCCCTCTCCGCCAGCCTCCGCCTGTAACGCCATGTTATCGCCCGTTACCGCCGCGGAGGCGCGCACGCTGTCCAACTTCGTGGGCAGCCAGTGGGCGCGCTCGGCGCCGCTCCCGCTCGCGGCGCCCTCGCCGAAGATCTCCCAGCCGTCGGGGACGAGCGCGGAGCGCCCCAGCTCGAGCGCGATCAGGTTCTTGCCGAAGGCCAGCTCGACCTCGTCCCCCTCCGCGTCGGGGCCCTGCATCCAGACCTTGCCCTCGCCGTCCGTCCAGAGCTCGAGACCGCCTCGCCGGGCGAGCGCGATCGCATGCTTCAAGGCGCGCGGCCCTCTGTGCAGCGTCACCCGCGGCAGGGTCGGCCCCTCGTCCAAGGTGCCCTTGTCCAGCCCGGCCTCGCCGAGCAGCTCGCCGACGATGGCGCCGACGCTCTGGCCCTCGAAGACGCCCTCGGTGTCCAGCGCCGCGAGCTTCGCGAGGCCGTCGGCGGCGAAGACGGTGAGGCCCAGGAGGCCGCTGCTGAGGCCGAGGACCTCGCCGACGAAGACGCTGTGCTCGCCCTCGCCCGCGTCCAGGGTGATCTCGACGGGGTCGCCCGGCATCGGCGCGGAGAGGCCGAGCGGTCTCAAGGTCACGCGCGCCTCGCCGACGGCGCCGCCGATGCTGCGTCGGACGCGCAGCGCGCCGAGGATGGCCTCGGTGCTCCTGGGGTCGGCGCTGCAGGTGATGTCGCCGATCTTCACGGTGTAGGAGAGGGCGCCCATCTAAAGCTCCACGCCGCTGGCCAGCGCGGCCAGGCGGAGGCGCTCGGCGAGCGCGTCTTCGATGGCGTCCAGGAGCGTGGGGTCAGCGAGGAGCTGGTCCGGGTCGAGCGGTGTTGGGCTGGGTTGTGTTGGGTCTGATTGGGCTGGGATTGGTGGCGACGTCGTTGGGATGGGACGCTGCGCGGGGGAGAGCGGCGCGAGCGTCGGCGCGGGGGGCGCTGGCGAAGAGTGGGGTTGAGGGTCGATCTTCTGGGGAGGGGTGGCGAGGGCGAGGGGGAGGAGGGCGGGGTGATGCTGGGTGGGCCGCGGCTGGACGGCGAGGGGGTCGGCGGGTGGTGGCGAGGCGGGTTGGCTGGAAGGCACTCCCCCCCACCCCAGCCCTCCCCCACGAGGGGGGAGGGGGCCGGTGGGGGGCGGGGGCTCGAATGGAAGTGGCGACTCGAGCGGCGTAATGGGTGGCGCGGTCGTCAGTGGAAGCGGCGCGGCGTGAACCAAGGTGTCGTTTGCCGGGAGCGGCAGCGGCGCGGCGTGGGAGGTGGTGGCGGCGACCGTGAGCGGCAGGGGCGCGGCGTGGGAGGTGGTGGCGCTGGGCGGCGCGGTCGTCAGCGGCAGCGGCGCGGCGTGAGCCTGGGTGTCGGCCGCCTGTGGCGGCAGCGGCGC
>CAZKWG010000548.1:0-5782 GCA_964556105.1 uncultured Enterobacterales bacterium
GCCGTGCCCCTGTCGGAGAAGGCCCACTATGAGCCGGCCCTGGCCCTGGCCCAGGCGAGCGCGCACGCCGAGGACTTCGTCGCCGGGCGCCTGGCCGAGGTGGAGCGCATCCGGGGTCAGTTACAGGTGACCCCGCATCTGCTCGCCCCCTATGACGCGGAGCTCTTCGGCCACTGGTGGGCCGAGGGTCCCGCCTTCCTGGAGCAGGTGCTGCGCCTGCTGGCCCGACAGGACGCGATCCAGGCGCTCAACCCCTCCGAGTACCTGGCGGAGAACCCCGTCCACCAGGAGCTGACGCCGGAGATGTCGAGCTGGGGGCAGGGCGGCTACTTCGAGGTCTGGCTGAACCCGAAGTGTGACTGGATCTGGCGCCACCTGCACCGCGCCGAGGAGCGGATGATCGCGCTCTCCAGCCAGCTCTCCGGCCGCGGCGGGGCGCTGGGGCGCGCGCTCGCCCAGGCCGGCCGCGAGCTGCTCCTCGCGCAGTCCAGCGACTGGCCCTTCATCCTCACCATGCAGACCAGCCCCGCCTACGCCGAGCGCCGCCTGCGCGAGCACCTCCACCGCTTCCACGAGATCGCCCTCCCGCTCGAGCAGGGGCGGGTGGACCTGGAAGCCGTGCAGCGGGCCGAGCACCAGGATCCGCTCTTCCCCGAGCTGGACGGCAGCGAGTGGCTGCCGCCGGAGCGGTGGGGCGGGGGGCTGGGTGGAGCGCCCTAAGGGATCGCGATCTCGTAGCTCGCGTCCAGGAAGGTGTCCGGCCAGGGGCCCACGAAGTCCGGGTCGTAGCACTCGTGGCTCGGGCAGCTCGAGCGGCACCAGGCCTCGTTCAGCGGCTGGTTGCTGCCGGTGCCCCAGTGCAGGGTCAGCGCGTCCAGGGCCTGGTCGCAGGCGTTGACGTCGGTGGCGACGAGGCGGAGGGTCTGGCCGGGCTTGGCGTCGATGGCGACGGGGGCGTGGCTGTCCTGGGTGTCGTTGGAGTCCCGGAAGACCTCGGCGCCGTCCAGGTACAGGACGATGTCGTCGTCAATCGACCAGTAGTCCCAGAGGCTGCTGCCGCCGGTGAGCAGGTAGGGGGTGGGCTCGGCGGTGTCGTAGACGGTGACGTCCACGTCGTCCTCGCCCACCTGGCCGTCCGCGTCGAGGGCGGCGAGGCGCAGCGTGATCTCGCCGAGCGGCAGGGCGCTGGTCTCCAGGCTGACGGCGCCGGTCTCGTCCGGCGTGCTCGACCCGAGCAGGGAGCCGTCGGCGTACCAGAGCACGACGAGATCCTCGGGCGCGGTGGCGTCGTCGATGGCGACGCCGCTCAGCGTGACGGTGGTGCCGTAGCGGATCTGGTTTCCCCAGTCCGGCCGGGTGATCTCGACCTGGGGCGCCTCTTCGCCGGTCTCGTCGGAGTTGCCGAGCAGGCGCACCCGCGCGTCGGCGTCGTCCGGGTCGTTGGAAGTGATGTACAGCTCGGCGTCCCAGGCGGCGAGGTCCGTGGGCGCGAAGGTGACGTCGATGGTGAAGCCGGTGCCGGGCTCCATCCACATCGGCAGGCTGAGGCCGTCCGGCAGGACGTAGGAGAAGACCTCCGCGGCGTCGTCCACCAGCCCGATGTCGTCGATGATCAGGGCGCCCTGGCCGCGGGCGTTGATGTCCACGCTGCGGGTGACGCTGTCGCCGGGCTCCACCGTGCCGAACCAGAGGGTCTCCGGGTCGATGTCGATCTCCGGCTCCACGCCCTCGCCCGTGAGGCGGAGCGCGCGGGTGGGGGACTCCGGGTCGTCGGTGAGCAGGGTCAGCGTGCCGCTGTCGGGGCCGATGGCGTCGGGCGTGTAGCGAACGGGGACCGCGACCTCGTCGCGCGGCGCGATGCTGTCCGGCAGCGCCTCCTCGAGGGTGAAGTCCGCCGATCCCTCCAGGGCCACGTCGTCGATGTTCAGCGTCCCGCCGCCCTCGTTGGAGATGGTCAAGGTGCCGGTGCGCTGGGTGCCGACCACCACCTCCTCGAAGTCGAGGGCGTCCACGGCGACGGAGAGGCTGGGATCGAGCGCTTTCAGCTCGTTTTCGCTACACGCGAGCAGGGCGAGGAGGAGCATGGACGAACCCACGGATCGGAAGAGACTGACCAGCAAGCATACCTGGAGCGCCGCGGGATCGCACCCACCGATACCGCTGGATCCGTGCGTAGCGGGCCGATAGAGGGTGCGGCTGGAGGCCTGCCATGGGCGCGCGCTGGACCCCTTACGACGGTGACCGCTACCTGGACTTCCCCACCATCGAGGCCTGGTGTCAGGCCGCGGCGGCGGCGTTCCCCGAGCACGTGTCGATCGAGATCATCGGCCACAGCCGCCAGGGCCGCCCGCTCCTCCTCCTGACCCTGGGCGAGCTGGCCGATCACCCGGAGCAGAAGCCCGCCTTCTGGCTGGACGGCGCCACCCACGCCGCGGAGTGGACCGGCGTGAGCGCCGTGCTGTACAGCCTGTCGGCCTGGCTGCGCGGGCTGCAGGACGGCGACCCCGCGACGCGGGAGATGCTGCGGAAGAACACGATCTACGCCCTGCCCGTGATGAGCCCGGACGGCTACCAGGCGCTCTTCGAGGGCGCGCCCTTCATCCGCTCCACCCTGCGCCCGCCGCCCGAGGGCACGCTGCGCGTGGGCCTGGACTCGCGCGACATCGACGGGGACGGGGTGGTGCGCTGGATGCGCTGGCGGCACCCGGCTGGCCCCTGGGTCCACGACCCGGAGGTGCCGCTGTGCATGCGCCCGCGGACGCTGGACGACGATCCGGCCGACGCCTGGTTCCTCTGCGACGAGGGGCTGCTGCTCCAGTGGGACGGCGTCCGCTGGACCGATTCGACCCTGCCGTTCGGCCTGGACCTGAACCGCAATTTCCCGGCCCACTGGGAGCCCTTCCGCATGTTCGGCATGGACGGCGGGGAGATCCCGCTGTCGGAGCCGGAGAGCCGCGCGGTCGTGGACGCCTTCCGGGCGCGCCCGAACATCGGGGCCGCCCTGACCAACCACACCTACACCGGCTGCCTGCTCACGCAGCCTTACCGCGATCCCAGCCCGCTCTCGCGCGGCGACATCGACCTGATGGACACGCTCGGGCGCCAGGCCTGCGCGGGCACCGGCTACCGCGTCATCAAGACGCACCCCGACTTCGTCTATGACCCGAAGCGCGCCATCGTCGGCGTCTGGGCCGACACCCTGAGCACGGTCTTCGGCGTCCCCGGCTATACGCTCGAGCTCTGGGATCCCTTCGGCCACGCGGGCATCACCCTGGACAAGCCGGCCGAGTTCTTCGCCCGCCCCGACCCGGCCCTGGTCCGCAAGGTCGTGCAGCGCTTCTCGGAGGACGCGAGCGTCGTCTCCGACTGGCGCCCCTTCCAGCACCCGCAGCTCGGCGTCGTCGAGATCGGCGGGCTGGACTACATGCGCACCATCCGCAACCCGCCCGACGCGCTGCTGCGCGGGGAGTGCGAGAAGGGGTATCGGATCGCCGATCGGCTGCGCCGCGCCCTGCCCGCCGTGCAGGCCAGCCTCAGCCTCGAGCCGATCGGCGGCGTCAACGTGCTGACGCTGATCGTCGAGAACCTCGGCTTCCTCCCGACCTCGGGCCTCGCGCACGGGGAGAAGCTCGGCACCAGCCCCGGCGTCCGCGTGAGCCTCGAGCTGGGCGAGGGCCTCGTGCTGGTCGAGGGCGAGCGCGAGCGCCTGCTCGGTCACCTCGACGGCTGGGGCTCTCAGCTCACGGGCAACGCGACCCATCCGGTCTATCCGGGGCTGCCCGAGCGGGGACATCGGGCGTTCGCCCGCTGGATCCTGGCAGGGAAAGGGAGCGTCGCCCTGCGCTGGTGGAGCCGGCAGGGCGGTCGTGGGCTGGTGGAGCAGACGATCGACTGAGCCGCGGCCCGCCTGCGCGGGCTCAGCAGCCGCTGTTCGCCGACCCTGGGGAGCCGTAGTCGCCCGATCCGTAGGTCGCGGTGGGCGTGCACCAGCTGGACGCGCTGTCGTTCGAGTCCACGTCGAAGGCCGTGCTCTTCAGCTCGCGGCTCTTCGCCGAGATGATCCCCCAGGCGGTGCTGCTGAACTCCACCCGATCGATCTCGTCCGTGTCGTTGTAGAGGACGATGCGGTCGGACGTGTTGGAGAGCTGCAGCGCCGTGCCGTAGGCCTGGTCCACGCTCGCCCCGCCGTTGATCGACTTGTTCGTGGAGTTCCCGAACACGGCGTACTCGCCCGGGGCCAGCACGATGTCGGCGGTCATCGTGTACGTGCCGGCGTTGTCGGAGAGCGTCCAGCCGCACATGGCGATGTCGTCGTCCGACGTGTTGTAGACCTCGAACCACTCGCCGTAGGTGTCGGAGACGGCGCCGGGGTTCACCATGATCTCGGTGATGATGATCTCGCCCTCGCCGATCAGGCCCTCGTCGCAGAGGTAGTCGCAGTCGTTGTCCTTCGCGTCCCGCTCCTCGTCGAAGTAGGGGCTCACCGTGTCGTCGGTGTCGTCGCAGTCCTCGCCGCCGTACGCGTCGCTCGGGTCGCCGTCGCCGTCCTGATCGTAGTCGTCGTCACCGGCGCAGTCCTCGTCGATGCCGTCGTACCAGGTCTCGTCGCGGCCGGGGTTGATGGTCCGGTCGTCGTCGTCGCAGTCGTCCCCGCCGGAGCGCGTGTCGATGTCGTAGCCGTCCTCATCCCGGTCGTAGTCGCTCAGGCCGTCGCAGTCGGCGTCGATGCCGTCGTAGTACAGCTCGTAGGCGCCGGGGTTGACCCCCTCCTCGAGGTCGTCGCAGTCGGACCCGCCGTAGCTCTCCGACGTGTACGAGTCCCCGTCCTGGTCGAAGTCGCTGCCGCCGCTGCAGTCGCCGTCGGTGCCGTCGTACCAGGTCTCCGTCGCGCCGGGATTTACAACAGATTTGTTGTCGTCACAGTCGTCGCCACCGTAATCGTCGCTGTCGAAGCCATCTTTGTCCTTGTCGTAGTCGCTCTCGCCGTCGCAGTCCTGATCCTTGCCGTCGTACCAGGTCTCGGTGGCGTCGGGGTTGATGGCGCTCGAGCTGTCGTTGCAGTCGTCGCCGTCGTAGGCGTCGCTGTCGAAGCCGTCCTTGTCCTTGTCGTAGTCGGACAGCCCGTCACAGTCCTGGTCGGTGCCGTCGTACCAGGTCTCGGTCGCGCCGGGGTTGATGGCGAAGGTCAGGTCATCGCAGTCCGAGCCGCCGTAGGTCTTCGCGGTGTAGCCGTCATAGTCCTGGTCGTAGTCGCTCGTCCCGCTGCAGTCCGCGTCCAGGCCGTCGTACCAGACCTCGGTGGCGTCCGGGTTGACCTCGGCGTCGTTGTCGTCGCAGTCGTCGCCGCCCGTGTAGTCCTCGTGGATCGAGCCGTCGCCGTCCTTGTCGTAGTCGTTGGCCCCGTCGCAGTCCTGGTCGGTGCCGTCGTACCAGCGCTCGGTCGCGTCCGGATGGATGGCGGACTTCGTGTCGTCGCAGTCGTCGCCGCCATAGGACGCGCTCTTGTAGCCGTCGCCGTCCTGGTCGTAGTCGTCGGCGTCGTCGCAGTCCTGGTCGGTGCCGTCGTACCAGATCTCCGTCTCCGCGGGGCTGATGTCGGGCTCCTCGTCGTCGCAGTCGGAGCCGCCGTAGGCCTCGCTGGTGTAGCCGTCCAGGTCCTGGTCGTAGTCGCTCGTCCCGCTGCAGTCCTGGTCGGTGCCGTCGTACCAGATCTCCTCGACGGCGTGGAAGACCGCGGCGTACGGGTCGTCGCAGTCCGAGACCAGATCGTCGACGCACTGGA
>CAZKWG010000549.1:0-5759 GCA_964556105.1 uncultured Enterobacterales bacterium
AGCGCCTGTACAAGACCGGGGATCTCGGGCGCTATCTCTCGGACGGCAGCATCGAGTTCCTCGGCCGCGCCGACCACCAGGTGAAGATCCGCGGCCACCGCGTCGAGCTCGGCGAGATCGAGGCCACACTCCTCCAACATCCCGGCGTCAGCGCCGCTGTCGCGGGCGCCGTCGATCGCCGACGCCTCATCGCATGGGTGGTCCCGAGCGCGCTGCCGGTGCCGATCTCCGCGGCAGAGGGCAGCTTCGACGCCGCGCTCTCCGAGGCCTGGATCCGTCAGCACAGCCTGCCTGCGCCGCCCGCGGGCCTGGCGAAGCTGCAGACGGCGCTGGGCGTCCGGGCGATGGCCTGGGTCGGCGCGGCCTTCCGGACGATGGCGCTGCCGCTGGACGACGCCGAGGCGTTGGAGGCGGCGATCCTGCGCGAGATCGTGCCGGCCTACCAGCGCTGGGCCCGACGCAGCGCGTCCATGCTGGCGGGACGTCCCCTGCCTGACGCGCCCTCGGCCTCGGGCGCCCACCCGCTGATCACCCTGCTGGACACCATCGGCGCCCAGATCCCGGCCCTGATGCGCGGCGAGGTGTCGGCCCTGGAGCTGTTCTACAGCCGCGGCGAGTCCGGCGCCGCCACGGACTTCTACGGCCAGGCCTTCGCCGACGCCCTCGCGGTGATGGCCGCCTTCCTGGACCAGCTCCCGGCGGGGCTGCGGGTGCTCGAGGTCGGCGCGGGCGGCGGCACCACCACCCGCGCCTTGGTCCGCCACGCTCGTGAGGCCCAGACCACGGTCACCGACGTCTCCCGCGTGTTCCTGGAGGACGCGGGCCGCAACTTCCCGGGCGTGCGCACGGCGATCCTGGACCTCGACGCGCCGCTCGGCCCCCAGGGCTTCCGCCCCGGCCAGCAGGACCTGATCGTGGCGGGCGGCGCGCTGCACGTGGTCAAGGACCTGCGGCGGAGCCTGCGCGCGCTGGTCGAGCTGCTGGCCCCCGGCGGCGTCCTGCTGCTCATCGAGGCCACCCGCTTCTGGCCGATGATGCAGGTGCTCACGGCCCTTCAGCCCGGCTTCGACGCGTTCGAGGACACCGAGCTGCGGCCCGAGCACTGCCTGCTCAGCCTCTCCGCGTGGACGAGCCTGCTGTACGAGGTCGGCTTCGAGCGGGTCGAGGCCTTCCAGACCCCGGGCTCGAAGGCCGAGATCACCGGCACGATGCTGCTGGCGGCGCACCTGCCCGCGAGCCGCGCCGTGAGCGCGCCGCCCGACGCCGACGAGCTCCTCCGCTTCGCCGCCACGCGCCTGCCCGAGCACATGGTGCCGGGGGCGCTGATGATGCTGGACGCCCTGCCGCTCACGCCGAACGGCAAGGTGGACCGCGCCGCCCTGCCCACGCCCGCGGCCGAGGGGACGCGTCGCGCCCCGCAGACGGCGCTCGAGGAGGCCATCGCGAGCGTCTGGGCGGAGGTGCTAGGTACAACTGTAGCTTTGGGTGAGCCCTTCTTCGCCCTGGGCGGCGACTCGCTGTCCGCGGTGCGCGTGGCCTCCCGGCTGGGGGCGGCGCTGGGCCGCGAGGTGCCGCTGCGCCTGCTGCTGGCCAACCCCGACGTGAGCGCCCTGGCGCTGGCCTTGGAGGCGCACAACCCGCTGCTGAGCACGCTGGGATCGCTGGCCTCGGCCCCGCCGCTCCTCCCCGACCCCGACGCGCGCTACGCGCCCTTCCCGCTCACCGACGTGCAGCGCGCCTACTGGCTGGGACGGGCCCCGGGCCTGGCGCTGGGCGGCGTGGCGACCTGGTTCTACCTGGAGTTCGAGCCGGACATGGGCGACCCGGCGGCCTGGGAGCGGGCGTGGAGCGCGCTGGTCCAAGCCCACGACGCCCTGCGCACCATCGTCGACCCCGATGGCCAGCAGCGTGTGCTGGCCGCTCCGCCGCCATGGTCTCTGCCTGTGCTCGACCTGCGCGGGCGCGAAGACCCTGTCCCGGACCTGGCCCGGCTGCGCGCCGAGATGGCGCAGCAGGTGCTGCCCGCCGATCGCTGGCCCCTCTTCGACATCCGGGCCTCCCGCTACGACGGACCCCAGGGCCCCACCTTGCGCCTGCACTTCGGCCTGGACCTGCTGGTGGCCGACGGCTGGGGGATGATGACCCTCATCCGCCAGTGGGGCGCGCTGGCCGCCGGTGGCGCGCCGCCCAGGCCACCCGAGATCCTCTTCCGCGACTGCGTCCTCGCCCTGGCCCGGGACGAGGGGAGCCCCGCCTGGGAGGCCGACAAAGCCTGGTGGATGGCGCGGCTGGACACGCTGCCGCCCGCCCCCTCGCTGCCCGTGCGCGCCGGCTCCGACGCGCCCTCGGCCCGCTTCGCCCGCCGCGAGGCCCGCCTGGACGGCACCACCTGGGCCACGCTGAAGCGGCAGGCCGCGCGCCAGGGCCTGACGCCCGCCAGCGCCCTGCTCAGCGCCTTCGCCCGGACCCTGGCCTGCTATAGCGCCAGCCCGGACCTGACGATCAACCTCACCTTGTTCAACCGCCCGCCCCTGCACCCGGCGGTGGAGGAGGTCGTCGGCGACTTCACCAGCACCCTGCTCCTGGAGACCCACAACCCGGCGCGGGAGCCGCTCGCCGCCGCCGCCGCGCGCCTGCAGCGCCAGCTCACCCAGGACCTCGAGCACCGGCGCTTCGGCGGGCTGCGGGTGCAGCGCGAGCTCTCCCAGCGCCGCGGCGAGGCCCTGCTCTTCCCGGTGGTCTTCACCTCCGGCCTGTCCATGGGCGGGGGCGGCGCCGCCGAAGGCGGGCGTTATATCTACGGTCTCAGCCAGACGCCTCAGGTGCTGCTGGACCACCAGGTGGGCGAGACCGGAGACGGCCTGCTGCTGAGCTGGGACACCGCCGAGGACCGCTTCCTGCCGGGCGTGCTGGACGCGATGTTCAGCTTCTACGTCGATCTGCTGCGCGCGCTGGCAGCGGGTCCGGCGGCCTGGACGGACGCCGCCCCCCTCACCCTGCCGCAGCCCCAGGCCCAGCGCCGCGCCGCGCTGAACGCGCTCCAGGGCGCGCTGGCGAGCGAGACCCTGCACGGGCCCTTCCTGCGGCAGGCCGCGAGGACCCCGGACGCGATCGCCGCCGAGGGGCCGTCCAGCAGCCTCACCTATGGCGCGCTGGAGGCCGCGAGCCGCCGCCTGGCCGAGACCCTGCTCCGCTCCACGACACCCGCGGCGACCCTGGTCGCCGTGATGTTGCCCAAGGGCCCCGATCAGGCCGTGGCGACGCTGGGCATCCTGCGGGCTGGCCTGGCCTGGCTGCCCGTCGATCCCGAGCTGCCCGCCGCCCGCGTCCGGGCCCTGCTCGAGGACGGCGGCGTGAGGACCGTCGTGTCCGACACGGCGACCCTCGCGCAGCTCCACAACACCCTGCCAGACGGCATCGAGCGCCTCGACCTCGCGCGGCTCGCCTCTGCGGGTGACCCCGGCGAGGCCCCCGCGCTGCCCGAGGTCGCGCCCTCCTCGCTGGCCTACGTGATCTACACCTCCGGTTCTACCGGCAAGCCCAAAGGGGTGATGATCAGCCATGAAGCGGCCTGGAACACGGTCGCCGACATCAACCAGCGCTGGAAGCTCGGCCCCGGCGACCGCGTCCTCGCCCTGTCCGCGCTCAGCTTCGACCTCGCTGTCTATGACCTGTTCGGGCCCCTGGCCGTGGGCGGCGCCGTCGTCTTCCCGGCCAGCCCGCGCGACCCGGCCTCCTGGGCCGAGGCCCTCGGGCGCGGCGTGAGCGTCTGGAGCTCCGTGCCGCAGCTCCTGGACCTCTACCTGGAGGGCAGGGGCGCGCTGCCCGACACGCTGCGCCTCGTGATGCTCAGCGGCGACTGGATCCCCGTCTCGTTGCCCGGCCGGATCCGGCAGCAGTCGCCCGAGGCGCGCGTCGTCAGCCTGGGCGGCGCCACCGAGGCCAGCATCTGGTCGATCTTCTACGAGATCCGCCGGGTGGAGCCCAGCTGGACGAGCATCCCCTACGGCTTCCCGCTCACCCGCCAGCGCTGGAGCGTGCGTGGCCCGGACGGCCGCGAGCGCCCCGACGGCGTGACGGGCGAGCTGTGGATCGGCGGCCTGGGCCTGGCGCTGGGCTACTGGGGAGACCCCGCGAAGACGGCGGAGCGCTTCGTCACCGAGGGCGGCGAGCGCTGGTACCGCACCGGCGATCTCGGGCGCTACGGCGCGGACGGCGCGCTGGAATTCCTGGGGCGGATGGACGCCCAGGTCAAGATCAGCGGTCACCGGGTCGAGCTGGGCGAGGTCGAGGCGGCCCTGCTCCGCCAGAGCGGCGTGGCGCAGGCCGTCGCCCTGGCCCTGGGCGAGCGCAACGAGCGGCGCCTGGTCGCGGCGGTGGTCGGCAGCCCCCTCCCCGATCCGGACGCCCTGCGGCGAGCCCTCGCCGCCGAGCTGCCGGCGTACATGGTCCCCTCCCGCGTCCTGGCCCTGGGCGCCCTGCCGCTGGGCGCCACGGGCAAGGTGGACACCCGCGCCCTGGCCGCCGCGTTCACGGCCGCCTCCGCCGACCGCACCGAGCGCGCCGCCGCTCCCGACGACCGGCGCGGCCGGGTCCTGGACATCGCCCGCGAGGTGCTGGGCCTGCCCGAGCTGCAGGCCGACGCGAACCTTTTGGCGATGGGCGCCAACTCCATCGACCTGATCCGCCTGGGCAACCGCCTCAGCGAAGAGCTGGGCGTGCCCATCGAGGGCGGCCGCCTGCTGCTCGACCCCACGCTGGACGCGCTGCTCGCCCAGCTCGGCGCCCAGGCCCCCGACCGCCCCGCGCCCGCCGCGGCCCCCGCCGCGCTGGCCGGCTACACGCTGATCAAGGACCCGGCGGCCCGAGACACCTTCAAGGCCACCGATCCCGGCCAGCGGCGCGACCTGGCCGACCGGCCCGCCCTGGCCTTCGAGGCGGAGATCTCGCCACAGCTGGCCGACGCCTTCACCCGCCGCCGCAGCCACCGCTTCTTTGGCCTCGAGCCCATCCCGCAGGCCACCTTCGGGCGCCTGCTGGAGGTGCTGCGCCGTGGGCCGCCGCGAGCGGACGGGCGGACGGGCTACCTCTACGCCAGCGCCGGCGGGGTCTACGCCGTCCAGGCCTATGTCCACGTCAAGGCCGGGCGGGTGACGGGCCTGGAGCCGGGCACCTGGCACTACGACCCGGTCCACCACCGCTTGTTGTCCGTGCAGCCGGGCGCGCGCCTGCCCAGCACCCTGCACCTGGCCTTCCTGAACCAGCCCATCGCCGAGGAGGCCGCGTTCTCGCTCTTCCTGGTCGCCGAGCTGGACGCGCTCGGGCCCCTCTACGGCGAGGCCGCGCTGCGGCTGGCCCTGCTGGAGGCCGGCGGCATCGCCCACCTGCTCGAGCAGGCCGCTCGCGATCAGGGCCTCGGCACCTGCCAGATCGGCCAGATCGACGAGGGACCGGTGCGCGAGGCCCTCGAGCTGGCCCCGCACCACGCCCTGCTCCACACGATCCTGGGCGGCCCCGTCGAGCCCAACCCCAACCCCGCCACCGATCGCCAGGCCCGCCTGGTCGAGCGCATCCGACGGCTGCCCGCCGCCGAGGTGCGCGCCCTGATCGCCGCCCGAAAGCGCGCGAGAGAAGACGAATGAGCACCGACGATCTGGACCTCGAGCAACTCAGCCCGGAGCATCTCGAGCTGCTCAGCCTGCTGCTGGGCGAGGAGGACGCGCCCACGGACGGACGGATCCCTCGGCGCGGCGACGGCC
>CAZKWG010000550.1:0-5749 GCA_964556105.1 uncultured Enterobacterales bacterium
GGTCGGCGGCACGGGAGCCATCTACCTCGAGGGCAATCAGGCCGGCGCCACCAGCGCCGACTACGGCGGGGCCATCGCCCTCGTGAACGGCGATGGCGCCATCACCGACGCCCACTTCTCCTACAACAACGCCAGCTCGGGCGGCGCCGTCTTCCTCAGCACCCCGTCTTCGATCACGATCAGCGAGTCGAGCTTCACGGCCAACTCGGCCAGTGACGGTGGCGGCGTGGCCATCCTCTCCAGCGGCCCGCAGACGATCTCCGACACGCTCTTCTCTGGGAATGGCGCTGACTTTGGCGGCGGGCTCTTCGTCAGCGGCTCGGACGAGCTGACCCTGGACCAGGTCTCGTTCACGACCAACCTCGCGTCTGAGGACGGCGGCGGCGTCTACGCCTCATCCACGGCGATCGAGGCCGAGGACTGCATCTTCACCGGGAACTACGCCACCCTGGGCGGCGGGATGCTGCTCGAGGGCGAGGACACCGTCGCCACCTACATCCGTCGGGCGACCTTCGACGGCAACACGGCGACCGGCGGGTCCTCCGGCTCGGCCATCGACGTGCGCGACGACGGCCAGGTGCTCACCCTCTCCAACAGCCTGGTGCACAGCGGCGTCTCGCCGACCAGCCCTGGCGCGGCGGTCGTCGCCCAGTACAGCGCGGACCTCGTCATCTACGACAGCACCATCGCCAACAACCAGCGCTGGGGCGTGGCGCTGCTCACGGGCTCCACGGCGAACTTCGCCGGCTCCATCGTCTGGACGAACGCCTCGGGCGGCGTCACGGGCTCCGCCTCGGGCACCTGCAACGACACCCAGGGCAGCGCGCTGTCGGGCACGTTGAACATCTCGGCGAGCCCGAAATTCACGGCCCCTGGCTCGGACAACTACACCCTGCAGTCCACCTCACCCGCCCGCAACGCCTGCGCCGCCCACCCCGGGACCGCGCTCAACGGCGTGGACCGCTCCGTGGGCAGCTCGGACATGGGCGCCTATGACCACTAGTTAATCCAGTCTCCTCAGGGGCGCCTGGCCTCGACGATCACCTTGATCCCCGACTTCGGGCCGACGTTGGGGCCGCGCACCGCGCCTCGCTCGGGCTTGTCGG
The DNA here is from genome assembly GCA_964556105.1 of uncultured Enterobacterales bacterium. GTDB lineage: Bacteria > Myxococcota_A > UBA796 > UBA796 > CAZKWG01 > CAZKWG01. The sequence continues at coordinate 1,107 of CAZKWG010000550.1, forward strand.
AGACCAGCCGGAGCTGGAAGCGGCGGACCAGCGAGGCCAGGACGATCTTCATCTCGTAGATCGCCATCGGCGCGCCCAGGCAGCGCCGCGCGCCGCCGCCGAAGGGGACCAGCTCGAAGGGGCTGAACTTGCGCTCCAGGAAGCGCTCCGGCTTGAACGCCATCGGCTCCGGGTAGAGGTCGTCGCGGAAGTGGACCATCCCGATGCCCACCGCCACGCTCGTCCCGGCGGGGAGCACCTGCCCGCCGCCCAGGTCGAGCGGTCGCAGCAGCATGCGCGGGCTGGGAGCGGGGGCGCCGGGGAAGCGGCGCAGCGTCTCCTGCACCACCGCGTCCAGCCAGGGCAGGCGGGCCAGCGTCTCGGCGTCGGGCTCGTCTCCCAGGGGGTCGAGCTCGGCCTGCAGGCGCGCGAGGGCAGCGGCGTTCTCCGGTCGATTCAGGGCGTAGACAGCCCAGGCCAGCGCGACGGCGGTGGTCTCGTGACCCGCGAGCACCAGCAGCACGAGCTGGTCGCGCAGCTCCTCGTCGGAGAGCGGCTGGCCCTCGTCGTCCCGAGCGTGGACCAGGGCGCTAAGGACGTCGTCTCCCGGTCCGCGCGCCCGCGCCTCGGCGACGAGGGCGTCGATCTCCTCGTACAGCGCGCGCCGCCTGGCCACGAAGCGCGCCCAGGGGCCGAAGCCGCCGAATTCGTGGCGCAGGAAGCGCACCATGATCAGCGGCGAGATGCGGCTGGTCATGTCCAGCAGCAGCTCACCCAGGCGCTCCATGCGCGCCGGCTCGGCGACGCCGAAGACCGCGCTCAGGATCGCGTCCAGCGAGATCCGCTGGGTGGCGTCCAGCACCGTCACCTTGCTCCCCGCCGCCCAGTCCGCCGTGCGGCGCTCGGCCGACCGGCGCATCGCGGCCCCGAACGCCCGCATCCGCTGCCCCTGGAAGGCGGGCCCCATCAGCTTGCGTCGCGAGCGGTGCTCCGCCCCCTTCTGCAGGATCACCGAGCGCCCCACCAGGAGCTCGCCGAAGTCCTGGCGCAGCGGCTCGAAGGTGTCGGGATCGGCGGTGTAGACCGCCTTGATGCCGTCCGGGTCGCCCACGAAGACCATCGGCGGCTTGCCCGGCACGGTGAAGCGGTGCCCGTAGCGCCGGACCAGCGGCAGCATGCAGCCGATGGGGTCGCGGAAGTACTGGAACATCACGGCGAGGGCGGTGCGGGGACCGGCGGGGAGCGTGGACATACACGAACGGTAGCATGGAGGGAGGGGTCTCGGCTCGCGATCGCGCGCGCGAGTCCACCCGCCTGGGGTTAGGGTCTGCAGAGCCTCGGAGACCCCCATGCACGCCACGCCTCGCTCGCTCCTGCTCCTCCTGCCCCTGCTGGGCTGCACCGCCGACGACAAGTCCGAGACGCAGCCCGGCGAGGACAGCGGGGACGAGTCCCCTCCCCCCGACTCGGCGGACAGCGCGGACACGGCCGACAGCGCGGAGACCGGCGACTCCACCCACACTGGAGAGACGGGCGGCCTGGACCCGGACTACTGCACGAACCTGGGGCTCTCCGTCCAGCCCTGGCAGGACGCGATCGACGACGACGCGCTGGGCGCGCTGGCGGCGGACCTCACGCTGAGCACGGAGGACGGCGAGTTCACCCTGTCCGAGCGCTGGACGGGCTGCGACGTCTACCTGTTCATCCCCTCGCAGCCGAACCAGGCGCAGGGCTGGCCCTCCGATCTGTGGGAGCTCAACCGCGACACCCGCGACATCTTCGACGCCCTGCCGCGAAACACCCACGTCTTCTTCATCGCCAGCGAGCGCAGCGAGGAGGATCGCGCCGAGAGCCTGGCGATGATCCGCGCCGGCATCGAGAGCGCCACCGAGGACATGGAGGCGGAGGACGCGGCCTGGTGGACCGAGCACATCCACTACGTCCTGGAGCGCGACCGCGAGCAGCCCGGCTGGCTGGGCGACACGCTGACCAGCCCCGGCTGGGGGGTGGGCATCGACCGGACCCAACACATCCGCTACATCGGCAGCTTCGCTGACCCCAAACGTTACGAGTCCTCCTACGGCTGGTTCGAGCCCAACATCTCCTACGTCTCCTGGGAGGCGGTCTACTACAACTTCGAGGCGGAGCGGGCCGACGCGATGGCCGCCGAGGGCGCCAGCACCGTGCGCGTCTTCGACGGCGAGGTCTGCTCGGGCAGCGTGAGCGCGGACGTCAGCTTGCCCGACGCGGACGAGCTGGCCGCCTACGACACGCTGAGCCTGGACATGACCATGGCCTGCGTGGGCGACGGCGAGTACGGCGACTGCCCGGCCTGGGACTACATGGCCTACTTGTACTCCTGCGATCTGCCCACCGAAGAGAACCCCTACGCCGAGACGGCCTGCCAGCCCTATGTCGCCGAGACGTTGGGCCTCTGCGCCGCCGGACCGGGCGAGGGCGCGAGCTGCCGCGCCGACACGGACTGCCTGGACGCCGAGGGGGCCAGCGGCACCTGCGCGGGCTATGTCGCCGCCATCGCCGCCGACACCCTGAGCGGCGACTGCGACGCGCCCACCGGCGAGACGCGCAGCGGCACCTACACCTGCGCCTCGGACGGCAGCGGCTACGGCGAGCTCTCCTGCCCTTGCGACACCGAGATCGGGCGTTGGATCACGACCTATCACCGCGAGGGGCGCTGGGTCCACGACGTCAGCGCCGTGCTGCCGCTGATCTCTCACGGCGGCACCCAGCGCCTGAAGTTCGAGACCAGCGGCCCCTACGAGGTGACCCTGGACCTTCGCCTCTCCGACCAGGGCAAGGCGGCTCGGCCCACAGAGACCACCTTCCTGTTCACGGGCGGCGGCATCTACACGGGCTCCAACGCCCTCTATGAGCCGGTGACCCTGGAGATCCCCGCCGACGCGGCGAAGGTCGAGCTGGCCACCATCATCTCCGGCCACGGCGCCGACGGGAACAACTGCGGCGAGTTCTGCGACATGGCGCACCACTTCGTCATCAACGGCGACGACGCCAGCGCCATCGTCCGCGAGTTCCCCGAGTCCACCACCATCTACGGCTGCCGCGACCAGGTCGAGGACGGCACCGTCCCGAACCAGTACGGCACCTGGTGGTACGGCCGCGCCGGCTGGTGCCCAGGGAAGGAGGTGCCGACCGTGACGACCGACATCACCGACCAGATCGTGCTGGGGGCGGAGAACACGTTCGAGTACTACGCCCTGTTCGAGGGGGCGGAGTACACGGGCTACTCCTACAACCGCATGACCTCGTGGATCGTGGTCAGCTACTGAGGGCGGCGAAGGACCGCTACTCGAGGTTCAGCTCCAGGCGCAGCCAGGCGTCGCCCAGCAGGCGGCAGTCGCTGTCCCACCACACCCACTGCGCGCCGGTGGCGACCAGATCCGCGGGCCCGCCGCCCCAGGGGCTGGTGTCCGCGCAGAGCTCCGTGGCGACCCAGGCGCTGTCGTCGTAGTCCGGCAGGTTCCAGCCCTCCTCTGGCTCGACGGTGGTGGCGCGCCAGTCCGCGGCGCCCGTCAGCAAGGTGGTGGGAGCGCCGCCGCGATAGACCACGACCTCGGCCATGAAGCCCGAGATCAGCGTGTACAGGTCCTGCGCGTAGATGGCCAGGACGTGCTCACAGCCCGGCTCACTGGTCAGGGTGACCGTGTCGGCGGTGGACCAGCTCCCCGCCGAGGGGCCGCTGAATTCCACGCCGTCCAGCCAGCCCTCCCAGGCGTCGTCCGCCGTCAGCGTGATCACCAGCTCGATGGTCTCGTCCTCGCAGCCCAGCTCGCCGTCACCCTCCAGGATGGCGGCCAGCGCGGGCTGATCGGGCGCGTCGGTCTCGAACGCGAAGGTCGCCTCGTCGGCCTGGTCGTCCGCGGGCTCGTACGCCGCGGTGACCGTGTACGTCTCGCCCGGCGCCAGCGTGACCGACGCGTACTCCAGGTCGCCCAGCCAGCGCAGGCTGAGCTCGGCGTCTGAGGTCGAGCTGAAGGTGGGGTTGGAGATCTGCCCATCCTCGTCGCCCTCGTTGGTGATCACGAGGTCTACCGTCTGAAGATCACCGACCTCCAAAGTGCCGAAGTCGTGGTGCTCCGGGCTGATGGAGAAGCGCGGGTAGCCCGTGCCGCCGCTCAGCGCGACCTGGCCGGTGCCGTCTACCGGCGCGTCGCTCTCGACCTCGACCGCGCCCGTGAACAGGCCGTTCTCGCTGGGGGCGAAGGTGGCGATGAACGTCGTGGACTCGCCCGGCGGCAGCAGGGGCGCGCCGGTGAAGGTCACCGAGAACGGGCCGCTGCTCTCCACCATCTCGACGCTCGTGAGCCACAGGTCATCCGTGCCTACGTTCGTCGCGGTGATCGTCGCGTCCACCTCGGCGCCCAGGGGCACCTCGCCGTAGTCCACCTCCGTCGGGTCCAGAAAAAGCGCCCCGACCGCCGTGTCCACCGGCGCGTCCTCCGACGGATCCCCCTCACCCTTGATGTTGTACTCGGTGCAGGCCAGCAGCAGCGGCAGCGCCAGGATGGGTCGCATCGGACACCTCTGGCCCGCAGCATAGCACGACCGCCCAGCGCCCCCTCCCGACGCTCCGGCCTCAGAACTGCCAGCCCGCCCCGAGCTGTGCCGTCCAGAACGAGAACTGC
>CAZKWG010000551.1:0-5737 GCA_964556105.1 uncultured Enterobacterales bacterium
TTGGTCTCCAGGGTGCGCGCCAGCAGCGCGGCGCTCTCCGCCTGCACCTCCACGGAGACGAGCTGTGCCTTTTCACCCAGGCCCAGCAGCGTCAGCAGCCCCACCGAGCCTACGCCCGCGCCCAGGTCCAGCACCCGCCGCGCGTCCGGGCGCGCGCGCAGCGCCGTCCAGGCCACCAGCAGATCGTCCGTGGCGTAGCGGTGCCCCCGCCGGAGCTGGTGAATCCACCAGTCGCCCGCCAGCCTGTCCAGCGTCGTCTCCATGCTCGTGCGGGCTATCCGGGGGCGGTCCTTGCGGCACCTGGACCACGACAGAGATGTCGCGATCCCGCGCGCCCGCCTCCCGCTCGACCCGCGGAGACGCGCGCCGGAGGCTGATCGAGCGGGTTGGCACACGTCTTGCTATCCTAAATGCATTCTTGAGCCCGCGGGAGAGCCCCGCGGCCCGGAGGTCTCATGCGAGCGTCTCTGCTCCCACTCAGCGTCCTGCTCTCCCTCTCGGCTGGCTGCGCCGAGAGCGCGCTCTACAAGGCGGGCTCCGACCAGGCCGCCGAGTCCGGTGGTTACTGGGACACCGGCGGACTCGGCGGCGAATCCGACGACGCCGACGGCGAGCCTCAGGACACCTACGCCCCCGAGTCCGAGGACGACTACCTGAAGCTGGCCCCCGCGGCGACCAATGTCTACGTCTTCGTCGCCAACCCGAGCCGCAACACGGTCACGCGCGTCAGCGTGCCCAGCCTGGAGGTCATCACCACCGAGGTCGGCGTAGACCCGGAGGCGGTGCTGACCACCGACGACTACACGATGGCCGTGACCTTCAACGCCGGCTCGGACTCGGTGAGCATCATCGACGCCGAGTCGCTGGCCGTCACCGAGGTCGAGGTCCGGCCCAATCTGAACACGCTCGAGATGTCGCCGGACGGCAAGTGGGCCGTGCTCTACCGCGACCAGGACGGCGAAGACTACGACGAGGACGACAGCGTCATCTCGTACAACGACGTCAGCCTGGTCGACCTCACGAACGCCGTCCACTACCTGAAGATCGTCGGCGCCAACCCGCAGGACGTGCAGTTCACCGAGGACGGCCGCACCGCCGTCGTCGTCAGCGACGCCTACCTGTCCATCCTCGACCTGAGCACGCCGGACGCCGACCCGGTGCGCATCCGCCTGACCGAGGACACGGTGGACCCGCCCGAGGCTGAGGAGGTGCTGCTCATCCCCGACGGCTCCCACGCCTTCGTCCGCCAGTTCGGCGCCGAGCACCTGCTGCTGGTCGATCTCGCCGCGGGCACGGTGGCGCCGCTGGACGTGGGCGACAGCCCCACCGACCTCGACCTGACCCCGGACGGCCTCAGCGCCGTCGCCGTCGCGCGCGGCTCCAACGAGCTGTGGATCTACGAGCTCGCCGACCTGACGGCGACGCCGACCATCTTGAACATGCCGGACGGCCAGGTCCTGGGCAGCGTGCTCATCAGCCCGGCCGCGTCCAAGGCCATGCTCTACAGCACGGCGTCCGGCGTCTCCGCCGCCGCCGCCTGGGACCTGAACACCGATGAGATCGTCGCCTACACCCTGGTCAAGCCGGTCTCCGGCATGTCCATCACCCCCGACGGCCAGACGGCGCTGATCTTCCACGACAAGGACAACGGCTCCGACGTCCCGGCCGCAAGCGACTTCTACAACCACTACGGGCTCACCATGGTCGAGCTCGAGGACTTCTTCCAGGCCCCCTACCTGCTGCCCGCCGAGCCGACCGGCTTCGCCAGCGCCGAGGAGGGCGACGTCGGCTACTTCATCATGGACGGCCAGCCCCTGCTCGAGGTCCTGGACTTTGGCGGCCTCTCGTACGCGGAGGTCGAGCTGGCCAGCGATCCCGTCTTCGTCGGCGTCCTGCCGGAGAGCCGCCTGGCCTACGTCAACCAGGAGCACGAGCTCGGTCGGATGTCGTTCTTTGACCCAGACAGCAGCGATCTGGTGACGCTCACCGGCTTCGAGCTGAACGCCGCCATCGAGCACGAGGAGTAGCCATGCGCCCACCCCTTCCCCGCCTCACGGCCCTCCTCGTCCTCCTCGCCGGCTGCGACCCCTGGTCGCGCTGGCCCGGCGAGTCCGACATGTACATCGACGCCCTGTGGAGCGACGACATCGTCGCCGCCGAGGGCGGCGTCTACGCCACCCTCCCCCACGCCGGCAAGCTGGTCTTCGTCCCCGACTCCGGCGCGGCGGCCACCGAGGTCGATCTCGGCGGCGCCGAGCCGGTGCGCTACACGCTCGCGCCGGACGGCCAGAGCCTGCTGGTCACCAGCCGCTGGGTCGTCTGTGACAACGACGACGAGGACATCGACGAGCTCTCCGAGTGCCCCGAGGACGACCAGCGCGTGGCCTACGCCCTCGACCTGGTCCGCGACGGCGCCCGCGTCAGCAGCTTCGACGTCCCGCCCTACCTGAACGCGTTCACGTTCACGCACGCCGGGACCACCGCCGTCGCCTACGCCGACGACGAGAGCTACCAGACCCTGGATGAGCTCGAGGGACAGGCCATCGTCGACCTGAACGCCGTGGCCTTCATCAAGCTGGACACGTTGGAGTCCGAGGTCATCTCCGTCGGCTTCGCCGCGAGCAACTTCCTGTTCAGCGAGGACGACAGCCAGGCGCTCGTGCTGGCCCAGTCCCAGGCGGTGGTCGTAGATGTCGCCACCCTGTCCAAGAAGGTGACCTACAACCTGACGCTGGACGAGGACGAGTCGCTGGACGCCAAGGCGGCCGACTTCACGCCGGACGGTCGCTACGCGCTGGTCGCCATCAGCGGCTCGCGCGACCTCTACAAGCTGGACCTGGAGATCGAGAGCATCGACATCGTCTCGCTCGACGCCGAGCCCGCCGATCTCTACGTGGACCTGGCCCAGGACAACACCACCATCGCCTACACCTACGAGGCGAAGATCGACGTGATGGACCACGAGGTCTTCGCGCTCGAGGCGGTCGAGCTCGACGCGCCGGTGACGGACATCGCGGCGCTGCCCGAGGGGGCGCTGCTGTACAACACCCGGAGCCAGAGCGCTCGCTATCTCTACCGGTTGAACCTGGATGACCTCGAGCTGACCCCCTATGTTGTCTCCAATCCGGTCGACGAGGTCCTGCTCTCGGACTCCGGCGCGTACGCGCTGGCCGTGCTGCGGCCCACGTCCTCGGGCGGTGGAGGCGGCGCCGACGCGTACACCGCGTCTCACTACGGGCTCGGCGTGCTCGAGCTGGGCGGCGACGACGCGCTCAGCGTGACCCTGACCGGCACCCCCGTCGGCGTCGCGCTCACGGACACGGCCGAGACCACCTACGCCCTCGTCCTGCAGGAGGGTGAGGACGAGCTGCTCTTCATCGATCTGGCTCAGCCCTCGGGCGACGAGCGGCTCTCCCTGCCCGCCGCGCCCACCGGCATCGGCACCATGCCCGATGGCCGCTTCTGGATCACCCACGACGAGGCGCTCGGGATGGTGAGCTTCCTCGACCCGAGCACCAAGGCGCTCACCACCGTGGGCGGCTTCGGCCTGCTCGGCCTGTTCACCGAGGACTTCCTGTCCGACCGCGAGGAGATCTGACCATGCTCGCCACCTTCCTCCTCCCCGCGCTGCTCGGCGCGACGGCCTCGGCCGGCAACGGCAGCGAGATCTCTCTGGCCTGGTCGCGGCTCAACTCGCCGGATGACAGCTGGTCCGCGATCTCCGACGACGACCTGCTGCACGCCTCGGGCCTGCGCGTCGGCTACGGCCTCTCTCCCCACTTCAGCGTCCTGGCTGGCTGGCAGCGTGGCCTGGACGGCGGCGCGATCTGGGCCGGTGAGGGCGACGATGACTACGACTACTACGAGAACGACTGGGGCGACGCCGAGCTGTCCCTGGCCACCCACCGCTTCTCGCTCGGCCCCAAGGCGCGCGTCGAGCTCTTCCCCTGGTTCGTCCCCTACGCCACCGTGCAGGGCGCGCTGCTCTGGGGGACGATGAAGATCGACGACGACCTCGAGGACGACGAGAACCTGAACCAGATTCGCAGCGGCGGCCTCTCGCCCGGCGTCCTGGGCACCGCCGGGGTGGAGATCGTCCTGCTGCGCTCCGACCGCCTGATCCGCCCAGCGCTGGGCTTCGAGGCCGGCTATGGCTGGCTGGCACCCCTCCGGCTCGAGCCCGCCGGCGCGCTGGACTTTAACGGCTTCACCGCGAGCTGGACGGTCGGCGCGCGCTTCTGAGCGACGGCAGGACGCTGCGCGGCTGGATGGCAGCCGCCCCCCCACCCCACCCTCCCCCACGAAGGGGGGAGGGAGAAGGGACCCCCCTCCCCCCTCGTGGGGGAGGTGCCGCGAAGCGGCGGTGGGGGGGTGTCTGCCTTCCAGCCACCCAGACCTCCTGCTCCTCAGCTCGCCGGCGTCGAGCCCTCCGGCGTCTGCCCGCGCACCGGCGTCTCGTTCCGCTGCCGGTACAGAATCCACACGCCCAGCACCGTGACCAGGATCGACCCGTACTGCGCCGGCGTCAGCCCGAAGTACCGCGCGTCCGTCGCCGGGTGTCGCGCCGCGTCGAGCGCGAGCCGAATCGGGCCATACATCACGCACCACAAGCCCAGAAAGAACCCTGGGAACCTGGGCTTCTTGTCCAGCCAGGCCAGGATCGGGAACATGACCAGCCCCGCGTACAGGCCCTCGTAGAGCCCGACATCATGGCAGGCATAGGCGCTGTTGCCCTCGAAGCCGGGACAGACCCCCTGCACGCCGAGCCAGAAATTCGTCTCCATCCCGATGTGATCATGGGCGACGAAGCAGCCCATTCGCCCGAGGAACCAGCCCAGGGTGAACCCGTACATCAGCACGTCGGCGTAGGGCCAGAACGGCTTGCGCTCCATGCGCAGGAAGACGATCGCCGCGATGGTGCAGCCGATGAAGCCGCCGTAGCTGGAGAGCCCGTTGAAGACGTAGAACAGCTCGACCGGGTTCTTCAGGTAATGGTCCAGGTCGTAGAAGAGCGCGTGCCCCAGATGGCCGCCCACCAGGATGGCGATGATCACCCAGGTGAGGAAGCGGTTAGCGAATTCCGCGTCCAGGCCGTCGCGCTTCGCCTTGTTGATGACCAGCTTCGTGCCCACCCAGACGCCGAGCGCCACCATGATCCCGAAGCCGTGGATCTTGATGTCGTCGCCCCAGGGCCCCGGGATGGGGATGGAGATGGCCGGACGCTCGAAGTAAGGGATGAGCGGATGCATCGGGGAGCTCCTGAGGGACGCCCGATAACCCGTCCTCGCCGAGGAAGCGCTGGCCACCGGCTGGCCGGACGCCCGATTCGGGCTATCTTCCTCTCCCCTCTTCTCGTCGAGCTTCCTCGTGGAGACGCTCTCACTGACCGGACGGCGCTGGCAGCTCTCGCCCGCCGATCCAGTCCAGGTTGATGCGCTGGCCCGCCAGCTGCGCCTGCCGGGCGTGGTGGCGCGCTGTCTGCTGCAGCGGGCGGGCACGCAGGCCGGCGCCTGGCTGCGACCGAGCCGGGAGCACCTGCACGACCCCTACGCCATGCTCGGGATGGAGCGCGCCGTCGCCCGTATCCGCGAGGCCGCCCGCAAGGGCGAGCGCGTGCGCATCGTCACCGACTACGACGTGGACGGCACGACCTCCAGCCTGATCCTGCAGCGCACGCTCAGCCTGGCGGGCGTCGCGAGCGTGGACTACCACATCCCCCACCGCTTCGACGAGGGCT
>CAZKWG010000552.1:0-5727 GCA_964556105.1 uncultured Enterobacterales bacterium
GCGGGGCGCTCGGGTCAGCTGGCCCCACCGTCAACGAGAGGCCAAGGGCGAGGCCGATCTCTTCGACGAGGCCCTTGAGCGTCCACACATCGGCCGGCCTCGGGCGGCTGTCCCAGCCCCGCGGTCGGTCCTGCCCCCAGACGAGCGCCCAGAGCAGGCGGCGCTCGCGGGTGACCCCGTTCGAGGCGGCGGCGTCCAGGTGAAAGGTGCGGGTGAACTCGAAGATCCGCCCGTCCTCGACCTTGCGGCGAAGGTTGGCGGCCGCGGCGTCCACGGCCTGGAGCAGGGCGTTGTTCTTCAGCAGCCCGCTGGCGCGGTCGAGGGCGTTGGTCGTCTCGACATGGGAGAGCAGCGGGTGCCCCTCGGGCAGGTCGAGGCGCTCCAGGCTGGAGCGGGCGTAGAAGCCGTCGGTGATCACCTCGTAGAAGCCGGCCGAGACCAGCACCTCTGAGACGAGGGCCTGGACGCGCTCGCTCTCGCTGGGCAGGGTGCCGATCTCCACGGGCGGCAGCGCGCTCGGCGTGGCGTTGTAGCCCAGGGATTTGGCTAGCTCTTCTAGTATGTCCGCGACGAACTCCACGTCCCAGACGCGCCAGGTGGGGACGCGCACCAGCAGCTCCGTGTCGCCTCCCGCGGTGGGCCTCCGCTCGACCTCGAAGCCGTAGCGGCGCAGCCGGTCGGCGGCCTCGTCAGCGCCCAGGGTGACGCCGAGGGCCTGGCGGACGGTCTCCGGGGTGAGGGCGAGCCCGCGTTGGGGCGCCTGCCAGTCCCCGGCCAGCCCGCTCAGGCCCACGCGCCGCCAGACCCCGGTCTGCTCCAGCAGGTGCACGACGCGCCCCGCGCCGACCAGCGGCATCTCCGGGTCCGCGCCCCGCTCGAAGCGCGCCGAGGCGTCGGTGTGGATGTTCAGCGCCCGCCGCGCCTTGCGCACCGCGACCGGGTCGAAGGTAGCGCTCTCCAGGAGGATGCGCGCGCTCTCGATCGTGGTCTTGCTGTCCTCGCAGCCGATCACGCCGGCGATGGCCAGGATCTTCTCCTCGTCGGCGATGACCAGCGTGCCCTCGGGCAGCGTCACCGGGGCGGCCTGGAAGAGCAGCCAGGCGCGCTCACCCGGGAGGCTCAGGCGGATCGTGATCGCGCCCCGGACCTTGTCGGCGTCGAACGCGTGGGTGGGCTGGCCGAGCTCCAGGTTGGAGAGGTTCGTCGCGTCCACGGGCGCCGTGAGGCTGTGGATGCCCGCCGCGGTGAGCGTGCGCAGCGCCTCGTCGGAGAGGGGGCGGGGCTCGCCTGTGCGCGCGAGCAGCGTGGCCGAGTAGCGCAGGCAGAGCGGCGTCTGGATCTGGATGCCCACCGGGCCGTCGCCGACCAGCAGCGGGGCGACCTCGGGCAGGCGCAGCGGGCCGCCGGTGCGGCCGGTGATCTCGCGGGCGACGCCGGCGTAGCAGTGGTGGTCGCCGCGGTTGGCCAGCAGCTCCAGCGTGTAGACGGGACCCAGGCCGGTCTGCTCGACGCGCTTGACCTCCAGCCCGAGATCGTCCAGCAGCGGGCGCAGGGCGCGAGGATCGTCCGGAAGATCGGTGTACTGCGCCAGGATCTCAGCGGCGATCCTCATCGCGCACCCCCGCGGTGGATGTTGGTGAGCACCTCGAGATCCGGCTCGTAGAGGCTGCGCACCTTGTGGACGCCCGCCCATTGCGCGGCCATGCGCGTGGTGCCGAGGCCGAAGGCGAAGCCGCTGACCTCGTTCGGGTCGTAGCCGAATTCCATCAGCACCTTGGGGTGCACCATGCCGGCGCCCAGGATGGTGACCCAGCCGGCGTGGTGGCATGCCTCGCATCCCGCGCCGTCACAGACGGTGCAGGAGACGTCCACGCCCACGCTGGGCTCGGTGTAGGGGTAGAACTTGGGCTTGAAGCGCACGCGCCGGCTCTGGCCGAAGAGGGCGCGGGCGACGAAGGCCAGCGTGCCCTTGAGGTGGGCGAAGGTCACGCCGCGATCCACCCACAGCCCCTCGAGCTGATGGAACATCGCCAGGTGCGTCGCGTCCACCGCCTCGTTCCGGTAGACGCGGCCCGCGCTGGCCACGCGGATGGGCAGGGCGGGGCGGCTCTCCAGCACGCGCGCCTGCACCGTGGTCGTGTGCGAGCGCAGCAGCAGACCGCCCGTGACCCAGAACGTGTCCTGCATGTCGCGGGCGGGGTGGTGCTCGGGGATGTTCAGCGCGTCGAAGTTGTAGAAGGCGCTCTCGACCTCCGGGCCGTCCACCAGCGAGAAGCCGAGCTGGCGCAGCACGTCCAGGCAGCGGGCGTGGACCTCGCTGACCGGGTGGCGCATCCCGCGGGCCGGGGCGAGGCCGGGCAGGCTGAGGTCCTGCCACTCGGCCTCGAGCTGGGCGGCGAGGGCGGCGGCCTCGAGGGTGGTGGCGGCGGCCTCGAGCTCCGCGTCCACGGCGGTCTGGGCCGCGTGGATGGCGGCGGCGAAGGCGGGCCGCTCGTCGGCCGGCAGGCTTTTCAGCTCGGAGAGCGCTGCTTTGATCGCGCTCTTCTTTCCGGTGTACGCGCGTCGGAGCTCCTCGATGGCGGCCGGGTCGCGCGCCAGGGCGAGATCGGCGCGGAAGGCGGCGACGAGGGCGTCGAGGTCGGGGCGGGGCATGGGGCTCCCTGGTTGACCGGGGCGCATAACCCGCGCGGGTCGCCGCTGGGATAGGTTGGCGGCGGAGGTGACCATGAGAGCACTGCTTCTGGTGACGGCGCTGATGGCGGGCTGTGACGGCGGGGACAAGGACACGGCCACGGAGGACGGGCTGGCCTGCACCGAGGTCATCGAGGAGATGTCCATCGAGGAGGAGTCGCCCCTTGGCTTCGCCGGGCGCGCGATCACCACGCTGGTCGCCGGCGAGGACGTCAGCCTGCTGACCTGGGCCGACGGCACGACGACCAACGTGAGCGTCAAGGTCAGCTACGCCGACGGCGACATCCGCTACATCGACCGCGAGATCGCGGAGGGCGGCGCCGAGATCGCGCTGGACTCCGGCGGCGAGCTCTGCCCGGACAGCCTGGAGCTGGACGTGACGGTGCGCTTCGAGACGGAGGATGGGCTCATGGACGAGGAGTGGCCTACGCCGCTCTGGGCCTACGCGCCGGACGAGGCCTTCTTCCTGGCCAGCTTCGATCCGCTGGACATGGTGGGGACCTACGACATCCTGCCCGCCGTGACGAGCACGGACTACGACGAGCTCAGCGCGACCGCCAGCGGCACCGTGAACCTCAGCGGCAGCACGGGCGAGGTCAGCGGTCAGGCCAGCGGCGAGGACGAGTGCGCGGACGGCGACGAGTGCACCGCATGGGCAGAGCTGATCGAGATCGGGAGCTGGATCCCGGTCAGTAATTGACCGGTTCTGGCCGCGTCTGTTTGCCGAACGGCGCTCGGCGGGTGATGTTGTGCGTGCGCATTCCGCGCTGAGGAGACACCCATGTCTACACGCCCCTTCTTTGCCTTCGCCCTCGTCGCCCTCTCCGCCTGCTCCTTCGAGCCGGTCTCCGGCGACTACCTGCTCGAGGAGACCAGCTCCGAGACCGACTGTGAGACCACCGACACGGGCGACACCGGCGGCGAGGCCGAGGCCGAGCCCTTCGCCGTGGAGGTCAACGCCGAGAAGACCTCGATGGTGCTCTACGATGGCGTGCTCACCTGCACGCTCGACGGCAAGAGCTTCGACTGCCCCTTCGAGCCGATCGTCACCGATCTGACCTCCAGCGGCATCGACTACGTCTCGACCTACGAGGCGACCTTCACCGGCTCCTGGACCAGCAACGAGAGCTTCGACGTGGACTCCTCGTTCACCATGAGCTGCGAGGGCGCCGACTGCGAGACCTACGCCGGCCAGAACTGCTCCGGCTCGGCCGCTGGTGAGGCCACTCTGGTCGAGTAAGCCGTCGGCGGCGCGCGCCGGTTAGCTTCTCCGAGACGTACGGCGACCTTCGCCGCGTCTCGCGAGGACGATCATGCCCGGTGCGCGCTGCTTCTGCCTGCTGGTCCTGCCCGCCTGCTTCTCCCCTCGGTCCGGCGACTACACGCTGACCGAGGTGGCCTCCACCTCCGACTGCCCGGACGCGGAGGTGGCCACGGGCGGCGACACCGGCGAGCAGGGCGCGGTCGCGACGGTGGACATCGCCCCGGGCGGCGACCAGATGTCCATCGGAGACCTGCGCTGCGCGCTCGTCGAGCGCAGCTTCGACTGCCCGTTGGAGCCGCTCGAGCTCGACATGGGCGGCTTCGACCAGAGCGCCGTGATCACGGTGACCTACGAGGCCGGCGGGGCCTGGACGAGCAGTCGCGCCTTCGCGCTGGAGACGGTGGAGGCCACGACCTGCGCGGGAGAGGACTGCGCGGACGTGGGCGCCACGGCGTGCACGCGCACCGCCCAGGTTCAGGGTGCGCTCATCGAGTGAGAGCGTGCGCCGGGAGGGGCGCGCGAGCGCGTCGGGCGTGCGCTGGCGCCGACGGGCGAAACACAGGGTGAAGGCGGACGCGCGCAGGATCGTCTACTTCTTCGTGCCCCCTTGCGCTCCCACCCCTTCGCGTGGGTATAATCGTGTGGGCTCCTCTTTGCCCGGCCGCGAGGTCTCATGTCGCTCCGCGAGAACCGCCCCAACCCCGCCACCTCCTCCCGCCCCGACCTCTCCGCCCGCTCCGCGGTGGCCTCCCAGAGGCCGGCCACGCAGGACGGCCTGGAACATTTCTCGGCGCAAAGCCGGCTATGGGGTGTCCTTCACGAGCGACTCGGGCGCGCCGGCGTGGCGCAGCTCCTCAAGGAGGGGCCGCGCGACGCCCTCGAGCTGCAGATCCTCCACGTCGCTGGCTTCGTGGAGAGCACCGGCGTGGACGCCACGGCCTATCTGCCGTGGAACGCGCCGATCTCCTGGCAGGACCGCACGCAGCCCTTCTACCGGGTGCTGCTGGGCTCGCTGGTCGAGCGCGAGGAGCAGGCGCAGACGGCGCCGCTGGCGACGATGAGCATCGCGGACGTGGGCAGCGCGGACCTGGGCGGATCGGGCGTCTCGTCGGGCTTTGTCGGCGGCGATCTCAGCGCCAGCGCGGGCTTCGGGCTGGCGGACACGATGGGCTCCCTGGACGCCTTCGGCGGCGGCTGGACGGGGCTCGGCACGAGCGAGGGGAGCGCCGACGTGGGCCTCTCCGCGGTGGGCGCGGGCGCGCTGGGCGGGGAGTCCGTCTCCTTGAGCCGCGACGCCCTCGGAGAGGGTCCCGACCTGAACCAGGCCTTCTCAGCCTGGTTTGGTGGGCAGCTTCAGGCGGCGGGCTCCGGCCGCGCGCTGACCGGCGCCGAGCAGGACTTCCTGGCGGAGGTCCACGGGCGCAGCTTCAACGATGTGCGCATCCATGAAGGTCCGGGCGCGCGCCAGGCCAGCCGCGCCATCGCCGCCCGCGCGTTCACCCTGGGCAACGACATCTTCATCGGGGACAGCGGCAACCTGCTCGACTCGGCCGCGGGCGCCGAGCTGCTCGCCCACGAGGTCACGCACGTCGTGCAGAGCGACAGCGGGCGGCTGCCCTCGGCGCCGCGCGAGGGGCTGAGCGTGTCCACCCCGAACCAGCCGCACGAGCAGGAGGCGGCGGCGATCGGCCGGCTGGCGCGCGCCGTGTTCGCCACCTTCGAGGAGAAGGCGATCAAGCAGATCGATTTCGCCAAGAAGAGCTACGAGATGG
>CAZKWG010000553.1:0-5723 GCA_964556105.1 uncultured Enterobacterales bacterium
GGCGGTCAGGGCACGGCGGAGGACAAATTCCGCGCGATGGAGGCCGCAGGCATCCACATCGTCCGCTCCCCGGCCGAGATGGGCGCCCGCATGGCCGAGGTCCTGGGCTACAAGAAGTAGCGGAGCCCCGGCCCTCGCCGCGAGCGAGGACCGGCGCTACTGCCGCAGGATCGTCACCTTCTTGATGACGACGTCCGTCACCGGCTTGTCCCGCGCGCCCTTCTCGGTCGTGGCGATCTTCTCGACCACGTCGAGGTTCGCGCACTTGCCGAAGATGGTGTGCTTGCCGTTGAGGTGCTTCGGCGTCGCGCGGTCGGTGATGAAGAACTGCGAGCCGTTCGTGTCGGGGCCGGCGTTGGCCATGGCCAGCAGGCCGGGCTCGGAGAAGGTGACGTCCTTGGACGTCTCGTCCTCGAACTCGTAGCCGGGGCCGCCGGTGCCGTTGCCCTTCGGGTCGCCGCCCTGGATCATGAACTCCGGGATGACCCGGTGGAAGATGGTCCCGTCGTAGAGGGGGCGCTTGACCTTCTCGTTGGTCTTCGGGTCGGTCCACTCACGCGTGCCCTCGGCCAGCGAGACGAAGTTCACGACCGTCAGCGGCGCCTTGTCCGGCCAGAGCTCGCAGGTGATGCTGCCCAGCGTGGTGTCCAGCTTCGCGCTGAGCTTCTGGCCGTCCTTCAGGCCCAGCTCGGCGACGGACTCCTGCTTCTTCGCCGTGTCGGCGGCCTCCTTGAGCTTGCGCACCTCGGCGTGGAGCGCGTCGTTCTCCAGCTCTAACCGAGCCTTCTCCTTCTCGAGATCGCCAACCCTCAGGTCGAGCCGGGCCTTCTCTGCCTCGAGCTCGGCCCCACCACAGCCCACGCCGAGCATGAGCCCGGCCACCAGCAGCATCGCGCGCATGAGGAACCTCCCAGGAGGCGCCTTAACCTGTGGGTGGGGGCACGCGGAGGCTGGGACGCCGAAGCCCGTCCGGTTATGGTCTCGATCCGCCCCTCCGCAGGAGATCTCATGGAGCGCGTCCGCGTCTTCCTTCGCACCGAGCTGTTCGCCGTCGGCGGTGATCTGGCCGTGGTCCCCGACAACGCCACCATCGTCGAGGGCAAGGTCCGCGAGAGCCAGTCGGGCGGCTTCCTGCTGGACGTAGACGTCTACCGCCGGGCGGACGGGCGCGCGCTCCAGGGGAAGGCGGCGACCCTCTACCTGCCGACGGCGAAGATCGACTACCTGCTGGTGCTCGACGCGCCGAGCTGAGGCGGCCGCACGAGCCAGGCCAGGACCAGGCAGGCCAGCGCCGCGCCGGCCCAGCTCGCCGCCAGCGGCAGCCTGCCCTGCGCCACCAGCGCGCCCAGCAGGAAATCGGCGAGCTGCCAGCCCAGGCCGAGGATCAACACCGCGGCGAGCTGACGGGACGGACGCCGCGACCAGGGCAGCCAGCCCGCCATCGCCAGGGCCGCCGCGCCCAGAACGCGCGCGCGCCGCGCCCCCCGCTCCGCGCGCGCCGGGGTGAAAGTGCTCTCCGCGAGGGCCTCGCCGCTGGCCGAGCGCGGACGCTGGGCCATGCGCGCGCGGGCCAGCGCGGGGTCGGCCAGCGAGGCCGGGGCGCGCCGGGTGATCGCGCCGAGCTCACCGCCGCGCGCCTGAACCTCGGCCCCGTCGGGGAGCCGCACCGCCGAGCCGTCCAGCCAGACCCAGCCCTCCTCCGCGCGCCCAGCGAGCGCGCCCGAGAGCGCGTCCGCGCGATGCAGGCCGTGATCGGCGAGCGCCCACTGCGCGAGCCCCAGGGCGAGCCCCACCCCCGCCGCCACCAGCCCACCGCGGGCGGGCGCCCAGCCGGCGCTCTCCAGGGCTACCCGCTCGCCCCGCGCCTCCAGCCGCGCCGCCGCCAGCCCCGCGCCCAGGGCCGCCAGCAGCGGCGTCAGCGCGACGAGCGCCTCCGGCGCCCGCAAGGCGGAGATCAGGAGCCCCCCGAGGCCGCTCCGCGCGCTCTCCACCGCCCCCGTCACCCAGCTCAGCCCGAAGGCGCCCAGCACCACCACCGCCGTCCAGGCGGCCACCTCGCGGGCCACGAGGCCGTCGGCGGCGCCCAGCCCCCTCACCGGTCTCTCCACCGCGCCCAGGCCAGCGCCACGGCCAGCGCCGCCCCGCAGAGCGGCAGCGCCGCCGCCAGCAGCGGCCCCAGCGCGTCCACGCTCTGGTCGCAGAGCCGCACGACCGCCCACCAGATCAACGCCGTGAGCGCCGCCGTCGGCCCCGGCCGCGCCCCCCGCGCGCCCAGCGGCAGACCCAGCAGCGCCAGCAGGGGCGCGCCCAGCGGCAGGGAGGTGCGCTTGTACAGGGCCAGCGTCTCGGCCGCGGCCCGCTTGCCGCTCGCCTGCATGCGCCCGATGAGATCGCGCAGATCGCTCCAGGAGCGCTCGATCAGCTCCACCCGGCGGCGGCGGGGGTCCAGGGGCAGCGTGGCGCGCTCGAAGCGCAGCCGGTAGGCCTCGCCGCCCGCCTCGTCGGGGAGGGTGGCGGCCGTGCCCTGGACGAGCTCCAACGTTCCACCCGGCAGGATGCGCCCGCGCGCGGCGCTCACGACGACCCGGTCGGCCGCCACGAAGAGGTCCTCCAGCGTCTGCCCGTCCACGGCGCCGGCGTGGATCAGCACCCCTCCCAGGTAGAGGGGCTGCCCGGCGACCAGGGCCAGCTCACCCGAGGCGCCATCCAGCGCGCGCCGCACGGCGGCGCGACCCCAGGGCTCGACGACATGGCTGAGCGACGCCTGGAGCAGCCCGACCAGCACCCCCAGCAGCAGGAGCGGCGGCACCAGCCGACGCGCGCCATGGCCGGAGGCCTGCAGGGCCACGCCGTCCCCCGCCTCCGCCCAGCGCCGCCCCACCGCCACGCACCCGACCAGAAGCCCAGCAGGGAGCGCCACACCCAGCACCGCGGGCAGCAGCCCGAGCGCCACGACCGCGAGCCCGGAGGGGCCCGGCAGCACGCTGGCCAGCACCAGGGTCTGCCCGACGACCAGCAGCGCGCCGACCCCGGCGATGCCGGCCGAGGCGAGAAGCCCAGCTCTCGAGACCTCTCGCATCAGCTCCTGGTCCAGCGCCCTGAGCACAATCTTTCCTCCATCGGTCCCTGGGGGCTTTGCCCCGTGCCCTACGGCGCTTATAATGCGCGGCGTTCCCGGCGCCCCATCGTATCCTCCTCCGCGCCCCCGTTTTCAACGACGTCCTCATCGTTCGGAGTCAGACAATGGAATTCAAGGTCGGCGAGAAGGCGGTCTACCCCGCTCACGGCGTCGGCACCGTCAAGGGGATCGAGTCGCAGGACTTCGACGGCAACCGCGAGACGTTCTATGTCCTGCGCATCATGGACAACGGGATGACCATCCGCGTCCCCGTTCAGAACGCCGGCGCGATCGGGATGCGCAAGGTCATCTCCCGCGAGCACGTGGACAAGATCTACGAGGTGCTGCGCGATCGAGATGTCCCCACGGACAACCAGACCTGGAATCGCCGCTACCGCGAGTACATGAACAAGATCCAGACGGGCGACCTCATCGAGGTGGCCAAGGTGCTGCGGGATCTGGCCCTGCTGAAGGCGGACAAGAACCTGTCCTTCGGTGAGCGCAAGATGTTCGACCAGGCGCGCAGCCTGCTCGTTCAAGAGATCTCGGTGGCCAAGGACACGGACGAGCGCAGCATCGAGGAAGAGATCGACGCCATCTTCGCTCCCTGAGAACGGGTCTTCTGGAGGTCCTCTGTCCCCGCGTGTACGTCTGATTCTGCCCCAGGGCCATCCGCTCAACCTCAGCGATGTTCGCCTGATTGTCTTCGCTACGCTCTGGGCGCGCGCCCAGGGCGGCAGCGTCGTGCTCCGCCATGAAGGCGGTACCGCCCACGAGGACCTCACCTGGCTCGGCCTCGTGCCCGAGGACACGGAGCCGACCGGCCGCCGCGCGACCTGCGGCGGCATCGCCGAGGCCCTCCTGAGCAAGGGGCAGGCCTACTACTGCTTCTGCACGCCCGCGGAGCTGCGCGAGATGTACGTGCAGCAGGCGACCAACGATCGCCCGCTCCGCTATGACGGCCGCTGCCGTCGCCTCTCTCTGAGCGACATCGAGGTGCTGCGCAAGGCGGGGCGCGCCCCCTGCGTGCGCCTGCTGTTGCCCGAGGGCCCCTTCGAGGTCACCCACCTGGACGGCAGGGTCGAGCAGATCGAGGCGTCGGAGCTCGATGACTTCAAGCTCATGCTCAACGACGGCGGCCCGTCCGATGTCTTCGGCGACCTCATCGACGACGACGCCAGCGGCGCCACCTGCGCGCTGTGGCACGGCTCGCGCAAGGCCGATCTGGCCCCGCGCTTCGTGCTGGGCAAGGTGCTGGGCATCGCGCCCTCTCCCGTCGCCTTCCTCCCGGACTGGACGATGCCCGACGGGCGCCCGCCGAGCGCCGAAGGGAACGTCCTGACCATCAGCCACCTGCGCACGCACGGCTACCACCCGAAGGGCATCGTCCGCTACGCGGCGATGGCGGGGTGGAGCCCGAGCGAGGCGCTGACGCTGGACGAGATCGCGGCGAGCTTCCGCCTCGAGGACGTCGCGCCCCAGAGCCCCAGCTTCGACCTGCCGAAGCTGCGCGAGGAGAACACGCTGGTCCTCCAGCGGGTCAGCGAGGAGGACCGCGTCACCGCCATGGTCGACCACCTGGAGCGCCGCGGCTACCCGATGGCCGGCCGGGATCCGGCCTGGCAGCGCCGCTTCGTCGCCGCCGTGCTGCCCGAGCTCGAGACGCTGGAGAGCGCCGAGGCCATGGCCGCCCTGCTGCTGACGCCCACGGTGGACTACGACCGCGAGGTCGCCCGCACGCTGCGCGAGCCCGCGACCCAGAGCCTGATTACGCTGTTCGAGAGCGCGATGGTCGGCGTCGAAGGCGACGAGATGGACAGCTGGCGCGATGTGCTCAGCCGCTTTCGGGCGCGCACCGAGGCCCCTGGCCGCGCGCTCGTGACTCTCCGCCTCGTGCTGACCGGGCAACGGGGCGGCCCCAACCTCGCCGCGCTCCTCTCCCTCCTCGGGCTGGACGGCTGCAGGGCCCGCATCGAGAAAGCCCGTCGGTACGCAGGATCATGAGTCAGCTCAAGCTCTACAACACCCTCCATCGGCAGCTCGAGACCTTCACCCCAGCCGAGCCTGGTCGCGTGCGCATGTACGTCTGCGGCATGACGACCTATGACTACTGTCATATCGGCCACGCGCGGGCGATGCTCAGCTTCGACGTGGTCTCTCGCTGGCTGAGCGCGTCCGGCTACGACGTCACGTATGTGCGAAATCACACAGACGTGGACGACAAGATCATCGCGCGCGCCGCGCAGCTGGGCGAGTCGCCGCTCGAGCTCTCGCGCCGCTTCATCGCCATCCTCGACGAGGATCTCGGGCGGCTGGGGCTGGTGGAGCCCACGCACGCGCCGAAGGTCAGCGAGCACATCCCGGACATCATCGCGATCATCGCGAAGCTCCTGGACCGCGGGCACGCCTACGTCGCGGACAACGGGGACGTGTACTTCTCCGTCGAGACCTGCTCCAGCTACGGCGAGCTGTCCGGGCGCCGCCCGGCGGAGTTGCAAGAGGGAGACCAGGGCGAGATCGGGGGTCGCAAGCGCAACCCGGCCGACTTCGCGCTGTGGAAGGCGGCCAAGAAGGGCGAGACCGGCGCGGAGTGGGAGGCGCCCTG
>CAZKWG010000554.1:0-5717 GCA_964556105.1 uncultured Enterobacterales bacterium
GGGCGCGATGGAGACCGTGCCGCCGTCATAGGACTGGATGACGGCCTGGCGGTCGTCCAGGGCGCGGTAGCCCTCCAGCTTGAGGCCGCCGGGTCCGGGGCTGGCGCCCATGCGGACCACCGGCCCGCGACAGACGATGTCGCCCTGGAAGGACAGCGGCCCCTCCGTGAACTTGACGACGACGTCCCAACGCTCCTGACTCATGGGCTATCCCGCCTCCGCCTCGTCACCGGGGACCACGCGCAGCGTGAGGCGCAGGAGCCCCTGGACCTCATCATCGGCGAGGATCGCGTGGCTGTCGAGCACCTTGCCGTCGCGGGCCAGCCGCCAGCGCCCCTCAGGGAGGCCGAGCCAGGCCGCGAGATGGTCCACGAGGGTCGCGGCGGGGACGGCGGTGCCGATGGGCGCGACGAAGCGCGCCGGCGC
This sequence comes from uncultured Enterobacterales bacterium, assembly GCA_964556105.1. GTDB lineage: Bacteria > Myxococcota_A > UBA796 > UBA796 > CAZKWG01 > CAZKWG01. The sequence continues at coordinate 427 of CAZKWG010000554.1, forward strand.
GGGGCCTGAGACGACCTCGATATCCGCAAACACGATCTGATTCGCGACGAAGCGCACCAGCAGCGGCTTCGTCGCGTCCACGGTCTCCAGCGCGGCGACGGGAGAGAGCGCCTTTCCGTCCTGGTCCAGGCGGTACCAGCCGGCCAGTTGACCCGTGAGATCGGCGCGAACGGGCAGGACGTAGCCGACCAGGAAGCTCACGGCCTCGCCCAGCGTGGTGCGCACGGGCAGGCGGATGCGCACGGACTTACCGCCGGGCTCACGCTGGAAGGTGTAGAGCTCGACATTGCCCTTTCGGCCGGTGAGCAGGCTGTCGGGCGGGCGGCGCAGGTCGGCGGCGCCAAAGCCGGCGCCGCGGACGCGCGCGGCCTCGGCGGGAAGGGCGGGGCGCAGCACGGCGGGGACGCCCTGGACGGCGGGGCCCTCCGACTCGATGGAGACGACCACCGGCCCCTGATCGTCGAGCGAGCTCCGCGCGGGGGGGGAGCGCTCGGGCTCCACGGGCGGCGGGGCCACCGGCGGCGGCTCGGGCGGGCGCGCGACAGGGACGACGCGCGCCGGCTCCACCGGGGGAGGGGCCATCCGCGGCGGCGGCTCGGGCGGCGGCTCGGGCGGCGGGAGCGGCCCTCGCGCAGGCGGCGGCGAGGCGACCCGCGAGACGGGGCTGACCCGCCCGCTCTCCAGCGCCGTGGGCGGAGGCTCCGGCTCCGAAGCAGCGCCCAGGGACGGCAGGCCCTCCCCTCCACCGCCGCGCGCGGGGGCGCGACGGACACGGCCCGGGGTGAAGCGACCGCCCTCCTCTTCGGCGGCCTCTGGCTCGGCCTCGGACGCGCGCATGCGGGCGAAGAGCTGGTCGGCCAGACGGTTCCCGCTCCCCGCGGGCGGCGGCGCGGGCGGCGGCGCGGGCTCCGGGGCGACGGGGGCCTCGCCTTCGGGCAGGCCGGTCGCGTTGCGGCGAACCGGGCGGGCGCGCGGCACGGGGCCCCAGCGTGGCGCCTCGGCGGTCGCCTCGGGGGCCTGGGGCTGCACGCGCTCCACGGGCGGTGGGGGCGCGGCGACGGGCGGTGGGGCGGCCACGGGCTCCGGCGCGCCGCGACGCCCACGCTCCGCCGGGGACCAGCCCTGACGCGCGGGCGCGGCGGGCGCGTCCACCTCGTCCAGATCCTGGAGCAGCTTCTTGCGCGCGTCGGCCGAGATCGCCTCGGTCTTGCCGCCCTGGAGCGCCTTGCCCACGCGCTTGCCCTGAGAGGCGACCTTCTCCATCACCTCCATCAGGCTGAGGCCACGCGCCTCGGCGCTGGAGAGCAGCTTGCGCACCTCCTCGAGAAACGCGCTGCCCGAGGGGTGGCGGTCCTGGGGGTTCGGGCGGAGCGCCGTGGTCAGGAGCTGGCGGATGCCGTCCGGGATCTGGTCGCGGTGCTTGAAGAGGCGCCGCGAGCCCTCGCCGCGCGCCGCCTGCTGCCGGATATCGTCCACCAGCCCGTCGTAGACCGGCTTGCCCGTCATCAGCTCGAACGCGATCAGCGCCAGCCCGAACAGATCCGACGAGAGGTTCTCCGGCTCGAACTCGATGCGCTCCGGCGGGCAGTAGCGGAAGGAGTCCTCGCGCGGGACCTGGGTCTGGTCCTCGGCGAAGGTGAGGATCTCCACCTGCGGCAGCGCCTCGCCGATGATCAGCACCTGGCCGTCCTGCTTGAGCAGGATGCGCCAGGGCGTGAGCCCACCATGAGAATAGACCCCCGACATGGCGCCGATCTCGGACGCCTCGGTGAGGATCTGCCCGGCGGCGTACATCAGCTCCAGCCCGGCGCGCAGGCCGCCGCTCTCGCCCATGTCCGCCAGCGAGCGGATCACCTCCGCCGCCGACCAGCTCTGGCCGGTCGGGTAGACGAAGGCGCCCTGGGCGCGATCGTGGTCCACCAGCTCGACCAGGCCCGCCACCAGCGGCGCCTCGAGGAAGCCGCGCACCACGTCCAGCGCCTCGTTGATCGCCCGGTGCCCGCGGAACTGTGGGTGGAAGACGATGGCCGTGTGGTGGAGGCCATTGTCCGCGTCGAGCTCGATCAGGTCGGCCCCCGGGCCGAGCTGTTTGCGCCCCGTTGGCGTGAATCTGCCGATCTTCTGCATCCGAAACCCCGCTTCGACCCATCACCGACGCGCGCCCCACCGTGGCTGCCGCCGCGTGGCGCCACAATACCGGAAAAGGGGAGCGGCGTGGTAGCCTGAGCAGAGGAGAACGGATGTCTTCGGCCCTCGATCAGAAGCTGCGACGCGAGATGAAGGCGGGCGCCTTCGGGCGCGAGCCCGGTCGGGCCGCCGACGCGTTCACCCAGAAGCAGGACCTGGAGACGCTCGAGGAGGGCAAGGACCTCAACGCCGACATGGCGCAGCGCCTGCAGAAGAGCATGGGCAATCAGGCGCTGACCAACATCATGAACCGGAACGCGCCGGCCGCGCAGGGCGCCGACGTCTCGGTGGAGATGGAGGAGGAGGAGGAGCAGCAGCAGGAGTCCGAGGAGGAGCTGGGCGACAAGGAGGAGGAGGGCGCCGAGCGCGAGGAGAGCCAGCGCGCCTTCGGCGGCACCGGCGGCGCCGGCGGCGGGGGCGCCGGCGGCGACCCCTGGGACCTGGAGAACCTGTTTGGCGGCGAGGACGACGACGACGACAGCGGCAAGCCGCGGCGACGCAAGCGGATGCGCGGCAGCCCCGTCCGCAACTTCCCGGGGATGGGGGCTCAGGATCTGCTCCCGCCCAAGGCTCAGAACGCCGTGGACGAGGCGGACCTCAACGAGATCGAGGCGCGCCTGGGCCCGCTCCTGCCGGTCGCCGCGCGCTGGGGAGACGCCCAGTATCAGGCGGTGGAGGCGGCCCTGCTCGACCCGCGCCAGCTCGGCCGCCGCAGCGCGATCGAGCCGGAGGAGCTGGTGGACGCGACGGGCGTGCTCGACCCGCTCGGGCGGCCCTCGGAGATCGGTCGCTTCCTCTCCGAGGCCGCGGATGGCCTGCTCTCGCGCAGCCTGGCGCGCGTGCTGGCGGGCCCCTCCGCCGCGCTGCTCTGTGAGGCGACCGGGCACGCTGGCGCGGCCGCGCGCCTCGCCTCGCTGGCGATCTCGGTGGAGGCCCTGGAGGGCGGGGGCGCGGCGCTGGATCGCGCGGTGGCCGTGGCGCTGCGTCGGGACGCCTGGCCTGCCGCGATGGAGGCCGCCAGCGGCGTGGACGCCTTCGGGCGCCTGCGCGCGCCGCAGCTCCTGGCCAGCATCCTCGGCAGCGCCGGGGCCACCGAGGAGCTGCCGGCGTCGGGCGAGGAGCCGCTGCCCATCGGCGGGCGCGCCCTGGACCGCGTCGTGCCCTGCGGCGTGCAGCCGACCATCCCCGGCATCGACCTCTCCTCCATCCCGCAGCTGCCCGACGAAGACGAGGACGTGGCGGCCGTGGACGCCTTGCTGGCCCGCCTCACGAACGGCCTGGAGGTCGGGGATCTCCCGCCCGATCCCCACTTGAACGCCGCCCTGGTCTCGCCCGTGCTCGAGGCCGCCACGGGGCTGGTCAACGCGCTCAGCCGCACGCAGGTCGAGCTGACCGCCGCCGCCCTCGCCGTGCGCCGGGTCCACCCGAAGGCCCCGGTGCGCGCCGTCCTGCTGCGCGCGGACGAGGCCCTGGCCCAGATCGCCCGCTCCGTCGTGGGCGCCGGCCGCAAGCTGGAGCGCCTGGTCGGACAGCCGCTGATCAGCGCCTCCTCCCCCGCCGAGGAGCTGGTCGGCCAGCTTCGCGAGGCGACGAGCGCGCTCTTCGCGCTGCGGGTCTGGGCGCTGTCCACGCTGGGCGGGGCGGTCGCGGCCTGAGCCGGTCGACGGTCCCGGCATCGCCGTGGTAGATTGGACCTCGGAAGGCTCAGTCCGGGCTTCCTTCTCCCCCTCTACCGGTCTCAGCCCGGACGCTCTCCTTCCACCTCTTCCCGAGCGGGGAGGCCGTCTCTGCGCGAGCGCGGCCTCCCCGCTTCGTCCGATCCGGCACGGCCGCGCGAGGAGCGCATGTCTGAGGTCTCCGATCTGATCCTCCGCCGCACCGGCCTCGCCCACGTCCCCGCGGGGCAGACCCGGGGAGAGGATCGGCTGGTGCAGGCCGCGGAGCTGGAGCTGGCCGCCCTGGGCTATGTCTGCTCCTACGCCCTCCGCGACCGCCTGCTCACGCTGGAGCCGGACGCGCTGGCGCGCACCACCGCGGCGCTCTGCGCGGCGCTGGCGGCGAACCTGGGAGCGGACCAGCAGCACGTCCCCCTCTTCCGCAAGTTCCCGAACGGCGTCCCCGAGGACACGCAGGCGCTCTGGATACAGAAGGTCCTGGTCCACTACTACCAGGAGCCCGACCAGCCCTGCCTGCTCTGCGCGCGCTCCGGCACCACGAACGTCCTGCGCCCCTGCATGCACGTCGTGTGCGAGCGCTGCTTCGACGGCGCCAACCTCTCGGCCTGCCCCATCTGCGAGCACCACGTCGAAAAGGACGCGCCCTTCTTCCGCCCCCTCGACACCCCGCGCGGGCAGTCGCCCGCCGAGATCATCCGCTTCAAGCGTCTGGATCTCGCCGAGCACCTCGAGGACGCCGCGCGCACCCTCTTCCTCTCCCTCTGCGCGCGCCCCCAGGCGATGTCCCCGGATGACGTCGCCGCCCTGCTCACCCTGGCCAGGGCCTACGCCGACACCCTGCTCCGCTGGCTGCCGCCCGAGATCCCGGTGCGGGAGAACGTCGCGCACCTCTTCGGGACGCTGCTCCGGCGCCGCGCGGAGCCCGAGATCCTGCGCGCCGCGCGCCCCTACCTGAAGAGCGCCACCGACCTGCTGCGCGTCCTGGCCGTCTTCTCGGGCGCGGCGCCCGCCCTGCAGAAGCAGCGCATGGCGCTCGGCCGGGGCGCGCCCTCGGGAACAAAGCTCACCGTCGTCCAGACCGAGCGCTTCAAGCTGGGCAGGATGTCCCGACCGATGCGGCGGGCGCTCCTCGCGCTCCTCGACGCCTTCCCGCGCGACGCCCTCGTCGAGGACATGCTTCGCCACGCCGCGCTCTGGGCCTGGGTGGGCGAATTCGCACACCCCTTCGAGCACGCGCGCCGCCACCCCAACGCCGCGCTGGGCTTCGCCCTGGTTCGAGGCAGCGAGGCCGAGGCGCTGACCCGAGCCGGCGTCCCGCTGCCCCCGCTGGGCGGCGAGAGCCCTTATGAGCTCGACGCCAGAGGACGCCTGCGTTTCTGTTCTTTCTACGCCCGGATGGAGCGGCTGCTGCGCGCCAGGGACGCCGGG